>JBCBJE010000226.1:0-7426 GCA_038523735.1 Cyanobacteria bacterium J06626_18
ATTGAAAATGGCGAATACTGCGCCATTATGGGGCCATCTGGGTCGGGTAAGTCGACAGCGATGAATGTAATTGGCTGTCTTGACCGCCCTACCCATGGCGAATATTTCCTGGACGGAGAAGATGTTGCCCAGTTAGACGACGAAGCATTGGCCCATATCCGCAATCGCAAAATTGGGTTTGTATTTCAGCAGTTTCACCTACTGCCTCAGTTGAGTGCTTTGGAAAACGTCATGCTACCGATGGTCTATGCGAGCATTCCCTTAGCCGAACGGCGCGATCGCGCAGCCGATGCTCTGAAACAGGTGAAGCTAGGAGATCGTATGAACAATAAGCCAACTCAGCTTTCGGGCGGGCAGCAGCAACGGGTTGCGATCGCGCGGGCGATTGTGAATCGCCCTCTGTTGGTGCTAGCTGACGAGCCGACTGGGGCCTTGGACTCCCACACTACACGGGATGTGCTGTCAATTTTTTCGGAATTGAACGCCACGGGAATTACCGTCGTGATGGTGACTCATGAGCCAGATGTGGCTCGACTGACTCGTCGTATTGTCTGGTTCCGAGACGGTCAAGTCATGAATGCCCATTTATCGCCTGACGATATCGGACACTTGACAGCTACGGTTTGAGGGTCAGTAGAAAAACGGGAAAGGTGGAAAAGCTTGGGGTAGGCAGGGCACTGAAGGAGCAAGGGAAAAGGGACAAGGAAAAGGAATTTTTGCAAGAAAACAGTCGCAATTCGGAAGGATTTGATATAACTACAGGCGAACTTTCGAGCGTGAGGCTAAGACGGTATATCTTGTCTCCGAGGGGGTACAGTGATGCTTGTTTTGCAGAATCGGTGGTTGCGTCTGATAGGGGCAGTTTGCTTGGGAGCTGGTGTTCTAGTAAGCACTGAAGGACTCTGGCACCCGTCGATCACAAATCCTGCGGAAGCAAGTCCTAATCAAGCAGCCCTATCACTTACCCCGCTCCAAACGCTTTTAGCACAGACCCCGCCCGCTTCACCCGCTCAAGCTACTTTGGATCGAGGTTTGGAGTTGATTCAGCAGGGCGCCGTCACTGAGGCGATCGCCGCATTTGAAGAAGCCATCCAGTTAGATCCGTCGATGGCGGCAGCACACTACAACTTAGGGTTAGCCCTCCGGCAAACCGGCGAATTGCAAGCAGCCGCAGATTCTTTTTGGAAAGCGCTGGAAGCAGACCCTCAGTTTGCCATGGCCTATTCGAACTTGGGGGCAGCACTTTGGGAAGGTGGCAATTTAGAACAGGCTACTGATTATCTTGAACGCGCAATCGAACTGCAGCCTGATCTGGGCAATGCTTATTACAATCTGGGCTTGGTGAAACTGGATGCCCAAGATTACGAAGCTGCTTTGGTTGCGTTGGAAACCGCAGCCGAGTTAACACCTAATGCACCAGAACCTGCTTTCCACAAGGGGCGCGTGCATCTCAGATTGGAGGATTACGACGCGGCGATCGTAGCTTTTCAGGAGGCGATTGCCGTTTTTCCGCAATATGTCGAAGCCTATTACAACTTAGGCGTAGCCCAATACGGCAAAGACGACTATGCCGCGGCCTTAGATTCATTTAGAGCCGCTACAGGCTTAAATCCCGAGTATGCCAATGCCTATTACAGCGCTGGTCTCGCATTCATTCGCATGGCAGATTACGGCGAGGCCCGAGGCGTATTGAACTACGCCAAAACGCTCTACATTTCCCAGAACAACCCTCAGTGGGCTTCTAATACACAAGCGCAGTTGGATCGAGTTGATGAATTGTCAGGAGAGTAAGGGAGGGAGGGAGTGGAAGGGTAGGAGGGTGGATGGGTAATGGGGTAGGGAAGTGATGGGTAATGGAGTAGGGGAGTGATGGCGGAGCCTACCCGAAGGGCTTTGGGTTGATGGAGCAAAGAGAAAAGGCGAAGGGGCAAAGGGGAGGCACGTAACCCATTACCCGCTACCGACAACCATTAACTATGAACCAAGAACCAAGAACTCCCTATGCCCTAAGTCAGCAAACACGCTTCCGGCTTCAGTTCTCGTTCCATTAGCGCTTCTACTGCTTCTTGAGGGGTGATTTTGCTGTTTAGCAAGCGATAGACTTGCCGAGCAATGGGAGCAGGGATGCCTTCGCGGTTGGCGATGTCGATCAGTACGTTGGTGGTGTTGACCCCTTCTGCTGTGCTGCCGAGTTCGGCCAAGATTTGATCCAGCGGTTTACCTTGAGCGAGGCCGTAGCCAACGCGGTAATTGCGGCTTAGGGGGCTGGTACAGGTAGCGAGCATATCGCCTAGACCCGACAGGCCAAAGAAGGTATCGGGCTGTCCGCCGAGATGGGTGCCGATGCGGATTACTTCGGGAATGGCGCGGGTAATCAGGGCAGAGCGGGCATTAGCTCCCAGATTGAGCCCTTCACAAACGCCGACAGCGATCGCAATCACGTTTTTCAGCGTTCCTCCTAGTTCTGCCCCCAATGGATCAGGGCTGCTATAAACCCGGAAGATATCGGAGGAGAAGAGATACTGTACAGCCTCGGCAGCCAGGGGATGGGTACTGGCCGCGACGGTGGCAGCAGGGAGTCCCTTTTCAATCTCTTTGGACAGATTGGGACCAGACAATACCACGATGGGATTGTTGGGAAATGCATCCTGGAGTATTTGCGACGGGGTGCGAGTGGTTTTGGGGTCCAAACCCTTGGTTGCTGTGACCAGAATTGTTTCAGTAGGGATATTAGCTGCCTGCAGTTGCTCAACCGTGATGGGGACCCCTTTCATGGACACAGCCGACAGGATAACGTGCGAATCTTTGACCGCATCGGCCATGGAAACAGCGCTACGCCGAGACCACAGGGAAACAGTGTGGTCATTTTTCTCGACGAGTCTGGCGAGGGCAGTGCCCCAAGCTCCGGCTCCGAGAATGGTGAGTTCTGCGGATTCTTCTTGTGCCTGCTGAGCATCAATGGAGATAGCAGAGGGGGCGGTTGAGGTCATAGACTAGAAGGGGGAGAGGGGAAAGAATTCGGAATTCGGAATTCGGAATTGAGCTGCGGAGAGGTTGCCGATACGGGAGAAGGTAAGAATAGGAGCTACAAGGGACATAGCATTGCCACATCCCTATAAACATACACCGTGTGCTGACTTAGGCGGGTTGTAGCGATCGCGTTTCGCCCGCTCCTGCCAAAGCATAATCGGGAATACAGTTTTCTTCCATAAACCGTTTGTACTCTGTTGTTTGCTGCTGGCATTTAGCCGTATCCCACCCGCAGTACATTTGCAGGGTGTCTACGATGGCCGGAAGCACATCAAAACCATAGTTTTCTTGCATGGCAAGAATGGTTCGGCGACGAGTAATATCCAGTAAGGTATGGGCCATCTCATGGCGAATCGCGAAGACCACTTCAGCCCGAATATGAGGGCGTCCTTCAATCAGAGGACGGGTAAGGTCGGGTTCTTCGTCTGTGAGTGCCAAAACCTCGATTGCCCTGGCGCCATAGACACTAAATAGATAGTTCAGGGTATCTGTCCCAATCCGCGTTTGGTAGCGATCACACGCTGCTGCAATTCGGTCATCATCGGGCCAAATGCAGCCCGGTAAGGGACGCTTAAGCGTTGGACAAGGGGGCGCAGTTTTGCCAATTTTCTTGAATGCCCAGTCAGTCATTTCTTCCCCGACCTGACGATGAGTAGTGAGCTTGCCGCCAATCAGAGACACCAGATTGCGTACGCCTTCTTCTGTATGGTCTAGCAGGATATGGGCGCGGGTGATGCTGCCTGCTTTTTTACCTTCGCTGTAAGGTAAGGGACGGATGCCACAGTAGGTAAAACGAACATGTTCGCGTGTCAGCCGAGCCGAGGGCAGTACGCGATTCGTCTCAGCGACCAGATAATCCACCTCGGCATCGTCAGCTTTGGCTTGGTCCAAATTGCCTGTATACTTCAGGTCTGTGGTGCCAATCAGGTACTGACCGCACCAGGGCAAGATAAAGTACGGACGACCATCTGACTTCGCTTCGACATACAGGGCCGAATCAGGTGCTCCGGGTAAGCGGTCGACAATAATGTGACTGCCTTTAGTACCCCCAATCTTGCGATCGCGCCCTACTGGATCCGTTTCACCATTGCGCTTACCCAGTCCCAAAACCTGATCCACCCAAGGACCAGAGGTATTCACCACAGCACCATAGGCGGGCAGGGTAACCGTGAAGTCTTGCTGAGCAATCTGGTCGTGGGCAGTGAGCGCGGTAATGCGATCGCCCTCCCGCTGCAGTGAAGTCACCGTAGTGTAGTTCAGCACATCCGCCCCGGCAGACTGAGCATCCAGCAGAATCTCTAAACAAAGACGCTCGGCATATTCCACTTGGCCGTCGTAGTACTGAGCCGCCCCCTGCGAATCCTCAGCGTCCACCGCTCGAAATAGCTGACGTAGCTTGGCTGCTCCCAACATCCGGTGATTTGGCAACGTTTTGTCATAGCTAAGAATGTCGTACAGCACCATTCCTGCTTGAATTTCCCAGTAGCTGCGAGAACCGCTACCGTATATGGGAATCGTCATCTGGATTGGTTTTACCAAGTGCGGTGCCGAGCGCAGCAAAACTTCCCGTTCACGCAGAGACTCCCGCACTAAATGAAATTCAAAATATTCCAAATACCGTAGACCACCATGTACCAAGCGAGAAGACCAGCTGGTCGTCCCTCCCGCAAAATCATTTTTCTCTAAGAGTAATACAGACAATCCTCGCAAGGCAGCATCCCGAGCGGTCGCCGCTCCATTGATACCACCACCAATCACAATCAGGTCGTAAGTACGGCACTGAATGGCCTGGAGATCTCTCATATAGATTCCTTGAATGCTGCAGCATAGTGGACATTTGGAAGGGAAGTAAGGAGAGCACGCTAGCGGAAGTACCCAGAAGATAAGGAGAGATAGCGAAAGTGAAGCAAGATCTCGTTCTAGCCCTTCCTCATCTCCCCTATCATTGACAACCCTCTTTTACCCCATCACATTACCCTTCCAAGACTGCCATCACACTAACGCAGGTTCCGTGCTCAGCGCCTTCGCATTTGCTTCACGGAACATGTGATTTGCCCATTCCTTGACATCATATTGCTGCACCGCTGTGAACAGCTTTTGCATCCGGGCTTGCTGTTCTTTAGGATCCATTGACAGCGCCTGGTCGATACACTCGTCCATATGCTGATCGGAATAGGGATTGGTCAAGATGGCATCCGGAAGTTCAACCGAAGATCCTGTGAATTCGGAGAGAATCAGGACGCCATCTTTGCCTTGGTGAGCTGAGATATATTCCTTTGCCACTAGATTCAGCCCGTCCCTGAGGGGAGGAATCCATGCAATATCAGCAGTTCCATAAATCGCCATCAGGTCGATGTAAGGCACGGGCTCGGTAAACAACTGGATGGGTGTCCAATCGAGCTTAGCAAAGCGGCCATTAATCTTACCGACGAGCTGCTCGATCGTGCTTTGAGCTATCTTATAAACCCGCATACCAGCAGCGGCTTTGACAGCGGTCATAACTAGATTAACCTTGCCCTGTAGTTCGGGGCGGCGCTCCAGCAGGCGCTCATAGCAGAGCAGCATTTCCTTTGCCCCCTTCACATAGTCCACTCGACCAGCAGAGACAATTAATTTGTTGTCCCCGATATCGTCGCGAACTTCCTGGATGCGAGCCTGGACATCGGGCGAGTTCACGACGCTGGCAATGTAACCAGGATTGGTTCCCACAGGGAAAGCGTCTAGGTTAACCGTGCGGCTCTGGTAGCGCAGCTGTTTAGTCATTTCTGGTTCGGCCAGGGCCAACCCAAAAGGTGTGAAGGCGGGCCGTACGGGCTCCCGTTCGACAATTTCGACCTCTCGTAGGCTACGGGCCGCCGATACAAAGTTTTCGACATAGCGAGGGATATGAAACCCGCATAGGTCACAACAGAGCAGGCTATCTACGATCGCCTGCCGCCAGTGCAAGATATTGAACACATCAGCTGCGGGGAAGGGGGTGTGGTGGAAGAAGGCAATCTTCACGTTGGGCATCTTCTGCCGAATATAGTACGGCGTCAGCCACAAGTTGTAGTCATGAATCCAAATCAGCGCATCGTCGGCAGCATCTTCACAAGCCGCATCGGCAAAAAGCCGGTTAATGTGCTGAAAGTTCTCCCAGTCGGAGCTTTCGTAAGTGAAGTGCTCTGGGAAAGAGTGCAAAATGGGCCAAAACGCCTCTTTGGCTGTGATGTGATAAAACTCTTTTACTTGTTCGGCTGAAAGGGGAATCCGGCGGACTTCGCAGCTCTCGTTGCCCCCTTCCATCACAACGCGCTCTTCGAAATCAGCTTGCTCTGGGTTAGCGACCTGTTTCCACGCAATCCAGGTGCTGCTTTCAGCGTTGGCAAAAAAGGTTTTTAGCGTTGGAACAATACCGTTGGGACTTTTTTTATCGCGGTAGACAATCTTGCCATCGACCTCAACTTCGTCGTAGGGTTCGCGGTGGTAAAGGATTACGAGGGAAGATTTCATCTGGAACCTCCTGATTGTGAGTAGCTGGATATGGACATCGACAGCGCTCAGTCCGATAGCTATGGCGACTTCTGTTTGAGGACGTGGACAGGCTAACCAGAAATGAAGCGAAACCTTTCAGGGCTTGGGGTACACATCTCAACCCCACCCAACTTTTTGAAAGAACTACACAGTATTCCCGGTCCATATGAGCACTGAGGGAGCGCTTACAGTATATCGGACTCCTTCATTAAGTCTTTATGTTTCTGGCAGTGGATAAGATTGATGTAGCGTAAGTTTTGTGGAAGCTAAGTTTTGTGAGCGATCGCGCTGCGTTCGTCGCAGGCGACCTGGTCTGGCTATCATAGGTCCGGTTTATGTCCCCAAGACCCACACAGGTTTGTCCCCGCCGTATACCTATCAGATTATTTGACGCTTCAAAAAAATCTTTCCTCAATTTTTAGCAAACTTGTTAGAAAGGGCAGATAAAGGAGTTTCCCAACGCCTTCGATGCCTGCCAGACTAATAGAGAGAACGCTTCAAGAGATACAGACACCGTGGCAGTCAAGCGCATTCCCAATATCGGTCTTGTAGAAGATGAAACGCAGACGTTGCTGAACTGGGCAGCCTCTGTAATGGCTTCTGATGAAACGTACTTTAGCCGCGGACAGCGGTTAGCGAAACGCCTTGGAGCGCATTATCGACGGGATGGTCTGACCGAATTTGGGTTCTGGACACCCGAGCTGACCGCAAACGTAATCCAGTCAGAACGAACACTCGAGTTGGAAATCTTCACGCCGCTGGAATCGATCAATTTCCGTGAGCCTCGACAAATAATTCCGTTCCAGCGTGATCTTGTGCCAGTGGCGCAACAGGGAGAATTTTTGTGGGCAGTGGTGTCCGGTGTCCGAGCAGGAAATCGTAA
>JBCBJE010000227.1:0-7398 GCA_038523735.1 Cyanobacteria bacterium J06626_18
CACCAGCCTCAATCGTCAGGGAGCCGATCGCGGCGAACAGTATCGGTCGGTGATTTTTTACCACACTCCGGAGCAGCGGGCGATCGCCGAGCGTTCCAAAGCGGCCCTCGACGCCTCCGACCGCTATCCCAAATACATCGTCACCCAAATTGAACCTGCCACTACCTACTGGCTTGCCACGGAAGAACATCAGCAATACTTTGAGAAAAAATCCCTGAAGAAGTAACAGCTGAGCCGTTGAGGGACGCTCCAGTCAGAGACTGTATGCGAGTAAAGCAATAGTGATCGGCTGGAGCTGCAGAGCTGCTGGAGAGCGAGATGCTCCCTCTGCTTCCCATCCTTTTCCTCCTCATTCCCAGTCTCTGGCTGGGAATCCTAAAGAGGCTCTGCCTCTATACCATCATGGGTCGCTCACGTTACCGAGTCCTCGGCTCGCACCAGCCACACTTCATAACCTGCTCCATCGTTGAGTGGATGCCAATTTTCAGCAAACCTGCATTAGTCGCGATCGTTTTAGACTCCCTGCGATTTCTCCAGACCCAGCAGCGGCTCACCCTCTATAGCTACGTCATTATGGAGAACCATCTCCATCTAATCGGTTCAGCCAAGGATCTGTCCAAAGAAATCGGTAATTTCAAGTCATTCACTGCTCGCTCCGTAGTCGATTGGCTGCAGGAAAATCACGCCAAGAGCTACTGGCTGCGACGATTGGAAAAAGCCAAACTGCGACATAAAACAGGGCAACAGTATCAGGTCTGGCAAGAAGGGTTTCATCCTAAAATGATTGCGTCCGAGCCGGTTTTTCAGCAAAAGCTGAACTACATTCACCTCAACCCCGTGAAGCGAGGTTATGTGGATGATCCGGCTCACTGGCGCTATTCCAGCTACCGGAACTACATGGGAGAACCGGGACTGCTGGAAGTGACTTTGCTGTAGCATCCAATCCCCATTTCCTTTCATTACTAGTCTTCGGCTAGGAATACTCAAGCGGCTCTGTCGCTATAGAAGGAGTCTGGGCGCCAGGGTTAATTTTCATTAAACAAACTTTGGCGGGTGCTCACCTAGCTTTTCCCACATTTTTCTCAAACGAGTCAGTCGTGGACGGTTCATTTTTAATGCTATAACAGTTGCTCGACCAGTAGGTGTAAGGCCAATGATTTGAATTGCATCTTCAGACCAGGCAAAGTGATCATCCTAGTTTTGAAGCTGGGGATGAAATAGTTGAGTTGTTTCCTGTGTTTGAGGGTCAGAGGCTATCTGACGAGTAGATTTATGCCGATTACAAGTAGGGCAGGATAGGCATAGGTTGCTAAAAGCAGTTTTTCCTCTGCGTGAGAGTGGAACAATGTGTTCAAACTCAAAGGTAGAGACTGTTAAAGACTCTGCAGTACGACAATAGGCACAACAGTTCGCAAAATGTTTCTTAATCTGTTGCTGAAGGCTGACTGGAATATATGAACTCACTGAGCGTTTTTCGCATGACTTAAATGATGCAACGTATAATGAGCTCTAGTCTTGAGGATATCGAGATGGTCAACTCGCGTGAGTAGCTGGTCTAGTTGGACGCGGTCTACCTCTGAAATTTTGTTTTCAGCGTTCTGGGCTAACAAATCACTCAATTGGGATTGAGTTTCAGGGGAAAGAGTACTCTCCGCAAGTGCAATAAGTTCTTCTCGATCAAGGTTGATGAGTAAATCAGGATCCTCCTCTTTGGCCCTAAGTCGCTCGTACGTGTCCAGATCCAGGAGCACTCCACCCCGCTGGCCTGCTTCGTCGGTAATGTACTGAATTGTTTGAGACATTACTGGGCATCCATCGTTTAGACCATACTAGCTAGAAACTTTATATACAGCGATATCCAAACGAAGCGTACTGGACAAAATTCATGTGACTACGTCTGGCAGCCACTTCATAAAGCAGGACGACACTCTACCCGCACTCGATAGCAGCGTGTTCCTTTGATGTGTAGTTCAGTTTTGTAGTGCTGCATCAGCTCATCTCGATGTTTCCAGTTATCGGATAGCGCCATCAGCAGATTCAGCCGACCATAGCTAGCCTCAATTGAGAGCATGAGCCGCCGATTGCGTTGATTTTCGCAGGTGCGATCAGTCTTATCGTCTGCCACCTTATCGTCTGCCACTGTGCTTATCCCGCTTCCTCGACTAGCTGTTTCTGCAGCAGTAGCTTCACCACAATAGGATGCGCATTACACCAGATGGAATCATTTTCATACTCCAACAGCATCTCTGCCGCATCTTGATGCTATCGGACGTTGCTCTTATCAGAGAGGGTCTCCTCTACACGAGATTGGGAACACAACATCGATAGGAACACCTCTACAGCAGGGGGATGGGGAGTTTGGGCTAGGGTGGCGACGCCAATGATGCGTACCAGGGGCTCAGGGAGCGATCGCACCTGCACCGCCTCCGGAATCGGCATCGCAGCGAATCGTGGCAAGATGGCGGCGCCTAACCCCTGCGCCACCATGCTGACGATGGTGGAATCCTCTTTAATCACATAGGCAATCTTCAATTCTTGACCCCAGCGACTCCAATGTTCGCGGACGGCAGAGGTACATTCAGCGTAGTTGTAGAGCACAAAGTCGTGTTGCGAGAGCTCTTGCCAGGTGAGCGGGTCTGGTAAAGGCCCTAAAGCCTTGGGGAGTAGAGCCACATACTCATCCCGAGCTACTTCCCAAACTGCAAACTCTTCGGAGCGGGGCAGCGGCACCAGGCCGAGATCTACTTGTCCTTCACGCAGAGCCTGCTCCACCCCAGCGGGTTCCAGCTCCGCTAAGCTCACCTCCACACGAGGAAACTGGTGACGAAACCGAGCGATAGTGGGCGGCAGCAGATGAGTCGCAGCACTGCGAAAAGAGGCTAACCGCAACCGTCCGGCGTAGAGTCCCTTTTCAAGATTCGCCTCGTATTCAATCCGCTCCCGCAGGTCCAGCATCTTTTGGGCATGAAACAGCACTCGCTCGCCGACCTGTGTCAGTTTGGCCCCAAAACGTCCCCGCTTCAACAACGGCACACCCAATTCTTCTTCGAGGGAGGCGATCGCCCGACTCACCGCTGCCTGCGAGGTTTCCAGCACCAGAGCGGCACTGGAGAAACTGCCCTCGCGGGCGATCGCAGCCAGGACTTCCAGATGGTAAATGTTCATATCAATAATCTATTCGGATAGCGAATAGGTGGGAATCGGCAGCTGTTTTGATCCCTGATGGATGCAGAAGATACCTTAACGAACAAGTCGGTTCCCGGTCGTCACTATAGGGTTTTTACTATGTTTGAACTACTCTCTTTCGAACGATTCCGTGACACACCTAGCGTCCAGTTCTTTGACATTACAGTACAAAGCTCCAACGCCCGCGACTTAGTTTTTCACGACGGTCCCGCCATTAGTCCTAATAACGATAATGGAGGGTTTTGGCAGTTTTATCTGCACCCTAATCAAGAAGATAACCTGCTTGCCGTATCCGGAGGGCGGACCTTTCATCTTGTGAATTTTGCCTGGCACTATCCATTTCACGAGGTGCGGCTACCGGCCAACCGCCATATCCTCCGCATTCCGCCTGGTACGTTTCACCGCTCCGTCTCCGACCCTAGAGGTTCGCTGGTCATCAACCAAGCGGTACGCACCCACCAGGCAACTGTAGAAAGTGAGTTCCGCGTCTATAACAGCTATGAAATTCCTCGCTTATATCGTCTCCTAACGTCTGGTCTTCCCCCCCAGCGTCATGGATTTGAGGAGTGGCCCATGGCTGCGTAGAGAGGTGTCTTCTCTAAATCTTCTTGATTCCTGCCTAGCGTGTAATGTGAACGCAACCCAATGATTACTCAGTGAACTGCAGTCGGCTGTAGCTCTTTGGGCATGGGAGTATGCGTCCGCTTGCTCAGTCGCGCAGGGAAGTCGTCGTGAACAGGATGCAGATTCTACAGTATTGGCAAACGTATCTGAGAACGTTACCAGAAGCTAAGCAAAGGCATCAGCCTTTCTTAGTCGATCAATTTGGGGATACGGCTGAATTAGCGAATGAGCTAGGACAATTAGTACTGCAGGGTATCAAAACAGCTACCTGCTCAGCACTCTGGGAATGGGAACTGGAAAATAGCCCACTACCTTATATGGGATTACAAACCATTGTTTTGGATGGAGCGAATCGCCCCATCTGTGTGATTGAAACAACCGATGTCAATATTTGCCCTTTTGACCAGGTAGACGCTCAGTTTGCCTATCAGGAAGGTGAAGGCGATCGCTCCTTGGCATCTTGGCGGCGAGAGCATTGGCAGTATTTCTGTCGCGTGCTGCCTAAAATCGGCAAAGTTCCCGCGCCTGAAATGCTACTCGTCTGTGAACGATTCCACGTGGTTTACTAAGTGCTCAAGCGCAACGTCGACGCCGGTAATTCAGTAAGCCCAACAGACCCACTGCTGCCATGCCCAAAATTGAGGCAGGTTCAGGAACTGCAGCAACCGCGTAGGTTACCGAACCATCATTGAAGCTTCCGGTTGAGAACTCATCCGTGCCAAAAAACTGGCCGTCAAAAAAGAAGCTGGCATCCGAGCTAATCTCAGCTTCGTAGAGCAAGCCATCAACTAAGCCTGTTAAACCGCCATCGGTAAAGCCCAACTCGGGAAAAGCAGGGAAGTCGACCTCATCAGAGAGTGTGTAAACAGCAGGCGTTTCTAAGTCAGGTCCGACATAGGTAAACTCGAAGGCTTCCAGTCCTGCCCCTACGGTCAAAATCTCAAATCCGCTACCAGTTAGGAACGAATCATCATAGGTCAGCGTTCCAAAGAATGTTTCACCTGGCAACAAATCCCCATCAACAATCTCTACGGTTACATCGGCTGTTATGGAAGCAGCTTCGACGGGAGTCCTTACACCTAAAACAGCTACGCCTGACAAAAGACTCACCCCTATCAGCTGCAGCGATCGCACCCTTATCGTCATCTTTCACGTCCTAAAAATTACTGTCACCACAAACCAGTGCCAGATGATGACAAATCCACCTGGCAATCAAAAAAATCCTCAAAATTAAGCGGAAGGCCCATTGAACGCAGCAAAAGCCACGCCCGAACCCTTAGAAACAGCCTCAAAACTCGCAAAAATAAAGACAGCACAAACAGACTGGTCCCGCAGATATCTGCATAGAACCAATCAGATTCTTTTCATCAGCACACCTCTATATTCCTGCTCAACTTGATTGAAAACTTTATCCCATATTCCGGAACAGTTTCAGCACAAGTTAAGCAAAGATTCCATCAAGCACTCCGTAGCATATCTGCTTTCTGACAAACACGCTTAGTAGTGGAATCACCTAAACAGATACCGTCACTTTTTCAAAGAGAACCGTATACACAGATACAAAAAATATTTTTCCTGGTTGCTGTTCTTGTCGATATTTAATCGCGACCCAATTGAGTTGGTTTAACAAGAGGGATTGTGAAATCTGTTAGGCTTTGATTCCCAAGTAATCGCAGCTAACCTTTTTCCATGGGCAGGATAATTCAATCCGATTTACTTGATGGAAGATGTCGTTTTCAATAGAATCAATTCCGACAATAAAATTAGCCATTTAGTCCTTTCTCCGGCTGAAAACCTCCATAAATCAAGATAGCCAAATCAATCAGCTAAACCTGATTAAAGCTTCTCAAAAAAACAACGTTTCCATGACATTACTGCCACGATCGCGAAAAGCGTATCGAGATTTACTTTTTTGCAGGCAGATGGCCTTATAGGGTTTAGTTAACTGATCTTATGCAGCCATAAGGTCTACTCGCAACAAGCAAAAATTCGAGCACAATTCTTTCGGCCGTCGGACAACAGGCCTCAGTCAATTTTGGGATTGAGCTATCTTCCGCTGAGATTTTCGATGACATCTCAGCGCCAAAGGATTTCGATTTAGGTGACGTCACCGCTTCACACTTTTATCTTCTCAATGGGGATAAAGGGTAAGTCGAGTGCGCTCCATGAGGGATTTTGTGGTGAAGAAGGCAGCACCCAACTTGGAGTGGAATCAGGTTTCAGCTAAGCAAATTGAGGAGTTGGTATGAAGCGTCGAGACTTCATCGCCTTAGTTGCTGCATCAGGGGGTTCTGCCTATGCTGCAATGGAGGCCTTGGATTTGATTGCCAAGCCCGCGATCGCCCAGACAGGGCCGCGGCGACCTGGCCCGTTTCGTCTCGCCCAAAGTGGTGGGGGAGACAAAGTCATCATTCTGGGAGCGGGCTTGGGGGGTATGACCGCCGCCTACGAGCTCCGGAAGGTGGGCGGCTACGATATCACCATTTTGGAGGCTCGCGATCGCGCTGGCGGACGGTGCTGGACCATTCGTGATGGCGATCGCTATACAGAAACAACAGGAACGACTCAGCGGGCTCGGTTTCGGGCTAGGGGCCAGACGGATTACTTCAATCCAGGTCCGGCTCGGATTCCCCAGCATCACGTGACGATTGACTACTGCAAAGAGTTGGGCGTTGAACTAGAAGTCTTCAGCAACCTAAACTACCAGCAGTACTACTACAACGAGAATGTGCCCAGTGCGCTGAGTGGTCGCCTGGTGCGTGCGCGCGAAGCCAAGGCCGATATGCGCGGCTACATCGCCGAGCTGCTGGCTAAAGCAGCAGATCGTGGAGCTATTGATGCCCCCTTGAGTGCGGAGGATCGGGAGAAACTGGTCGAGTTTTTGCGGACGTATGGCGGGCTCGACCCTGATCTGTTTTATCGAGGATCGAGCCGCCGTGGTTATCTAGAACCGGAAGGTGCTGGTGACCGGCCAGGCGTAGTGGATAGCCCTTTTGATCTGGATGCCTTGATTAATCTCGGGTTCGCTAACTACGAAGCCTTTGAGCAGGGCTATGACCAGCAAATGCTCATGTTTGAGCCGGTCGGCGGCATGGATGCGATCGCCACCGCCTTTGAAGAAGAAGTCGGGTCTCTGATTGAATTTGAATCAGAGGTGACGGAGATTCGCAAAACTCCGAACGGTGTACGGATTGTTTATAGGCAAGGCGGTTCAACGCGCGAAATTACTGGCGATTATTGCATCTGCAACATTCCCTTGTCGGTTCTCAGGTCAATTCCGTCTGACTTTGCGCCCGACATGCAGACCGCGATCGCCAGTGTGAACTATGCGGTCACGGGTAAAGGCGGCCTTATGTTCAACCGTCGCTTCTGGGAAGACGACGAGGACATTTTGGGTGGGATTACAGCTACCAATATTGGTCTCAGCACAGTTTGGTATCCGGCCCATGACTACCTTTCCGATGCGGGCCTCGTGGTGGGCTACTACAACTTTGGCAGTACAGCTGCCGAATTTGGCGCGCTTGCCCCGCGTGAACGGATTGACCTTGCGATTTCTCTAGGTAGCCGTATCCATGGCAGCCGCTATCG
>JBCBJE010000228.1:0-7391 GCA_038523735.1 Cyanobacteria bacterium J06626_18
ATGAGCTATGGACATTTCATGTTGATGCTTATAATTCTATGTATAGTTGTTTGGAAATGTAGATAGTCCGCAAAGAACCTTCACATGTCGTAATACGGGACTCTTGAATTTAGAGAGTGCTTTAATGATGCCTCGCATACTTGTTATAGACGACGATCCTTCGATATCTGAACTTGTCTCGGTGAACCTTGAAATGGCTGGCTACGATGTGAGCCAGGCCGGTGACGGCGTGAAAGGACAAGCTTTAGCAGTCCAACTTTTGCCCGACCTGATTATGCTGGATCTGATGCTACCTAAGGTGGATGGTCTGACAGTCTGCCAGCGGTTACGCCGCGACAGCAGAACTGCCGAGATCCCGGTGCTAATGTTGACGGCGCTAGGTCAAACGCAGGATAAAGTTGACGGGTTCAACGCAGGCGCTGATGACTATCTGACCAAACCCTTTGAACTTGAGGAAATGCTAGCGCGCGTCCGAGCCTTGTTGCGCCGGACGGACCGCATCCCCCAAGCAGCAAAGCATAGTGAAATTCTGAGCTATGGCCCCCTAACGCTTATTCCAGAGCGGTTTGAAGCGCTGTGGTTTGATACAACCGTTAAGCTAACGCATCTGGAGTTTGAATTATTGCACTGTCTGCTTCAGCGCCACGGTCAAACGGTCTCCCCAAGTGAGATCCTGAAGGAGGTTTGGGGCTATGATCCAAACGATGACATCGAAACGATTCGCGTCCATGTCCGGCATCTGCGGACCAAGATAGAGCCTGATCCCCGTCATCCCAAGTACATCAAAACCGTTTATGGAGCGGGCTACTGCTTGGAATTGCCTGCTGAGGTGTGATAAGAGCACCAGTCACTCCAGCCGCCTACATACAGTTTGGGCATGGCGTTGCCCAACAAAGTTTGGGCGATCGCATTGACACAAGCCGTCACACCCGAACCGCAATGAACCACTAGGGTGTCTGCTGCCGGCACAGTCGCCCAATTTTGCCGAAGTTCAGCGACCGTCTTAAAACGTCCCTGCTCGTCCAAATTTGACTGCCAGAATAGATTACTAGCACCAGGGATAGAACCTGCAATGGGATCAATGGGTTCTTGTTCACCCCGAAATCGTTCCGGCGATCGCGAATCGATCAGGACCATTGCAGCTGTATCTTTATGGCGCGTCACATAATTGCGATCGACCAACCAGTGAGTCTGAAAGCGAGGCATGAACTGGACAGGCTCTGGGAGAGACGGAGGCGTCTGCTCAAGCGGATACTGAGCTGCCTGCCAAGCCGGAAACCCTCCATCTAAGACGGCTACTGTGTCGTGACCGAGATATCGCAAGAGCCACCAGAGGCGAGCGGCAAAAGCACCCCTAGTGGCATCATAAGCAACGACCGCAGTAGCAGGCTCGGATGAAATACCTAGTGCTTCTAGCTTGGTAATCAACTGTTGAAAGTCGGGGAGGGGGTGGCGTCCACCATGAGTTTGCACAGGGCTGGATAAGTCACGGTTGAGATCCAGGTAGTACGCTCCAGGAATATGCGCCTGCTCATACGCCTGGCGACCCTGTTCGGGGTCTCCTAGAGCAAAGCGACAGTCGATTAAGATCACCTCAGGACGATGCAAATGTGCTTTTACCCATTCCACATCGACGAGAGGAGTCGGCAAGCTGTTGGCAGACACATCGTCTCCTCACTCAATCTGAGTAGACCTTAGGCGATCTGCTCCCATGAATCAAGCCATCCCTAATTCTCAGACAATTCGTTGAGCAGCATTGAGTCTGATTGATTGACAAAACTTTTTCGACAGGCGTTTGAAACCATGCCACAGAGCCTAAACCATGATGGCTCCAATAGGCTCAGCTGCGTAGATGTAGTTGTAGTCGAACTGTAGGAAGTTAGGTGTTCGAATGATCGAGAACCCAAGCTGGATAACCGTTTCGGTCGTAAAGGTCGCCATCACTAGTTCTGCCAATCGCTTACCAGAAATCCGAGGTCGCTCCACAAAGTAGTTGCGGCGAGCAAAAAATTGGCTGGCACCATCCGGTACGATAATGCCATTAATATGATGAGTATGCTGAATTGGCTTGATGTATTGCCGAATGAACGTTTCTTGATTAACCTGTAGCCGATACAGGCGCTCGTGCTGAGACCAGCTCATTTGGAACATCATTTGCATCAGTTCAAAGCCCAAGACGTAGTTGAATACGCTGCTTTTTTCTTGGGGACTCATCATAAGTTTGAGCGCCGACTGCAGGTATAAATCTGGTTGCTGACGGGCGTCTTGAGCCGAGTGGATGTAGAACTGGCGGATATATCTTCGTAGAACGGCTTTAGACAGAGTCGTATTGATATGAAATTGCCTTAGATAGCCTTTAACTTTATCCTGCGTGTCTTGGTCTTGGATAACGCGATATACCAACCCATCGGCAGTGTAGTCATCGAGGAATTCTGCCTGTGTCTCGGGCGGTGCCGCAGACAAAAGGTGGCATAGCGACAACACATAGCGCCGTTGTACCCAGGGCAACCCCTCTAGCCAAGCTTGGGCTTCCTTGGGCAGGGCACCGATAATGATTTCTGTATTGGACTGCGGCACATTCATAGGGCACTAGCACACGATTCCAGACTGATCCATTTTGCCCAAAGATACATCTGGGTATCGGGTAGCTAAAGAGTCTTCAAGGAAACTCGTGAGGCACTCAGAAGTTTTGCAGAAACATCATGATTGGACTTTAGTACGGTAACGCTAGAGAGAAACCCGATCAGCGAAGACGGAGCGATCGCCTTGCAAGCGATCGCTTGCAGGGGCGTCGTATACCACTAACAGCTCTTGCTGATCAGACCCCAATAGGGTGATGCCTTCAGCGCGATCGCACCCTTCACCATAGGGCACTTCTAGCAGGATAGGGGGTGTCAGTAACGTATCCTCCCCTTTCTTGAGTGCAGTTAACGGCAACGCAAATACGCGCACCGCGCCACTGAGAACCATTGTCGGACCCGCTAAGATGAGAAGCGTGTCACCCCAAACGCATAAATCACGAATGCCCAAGCCTCCCAAGTCAAGGAAATGCTTACGATAGCGTTCCTTGGTGTCGTCTAGTTTCTGCAGGCGGAGAACACCCAAATCAGATTCTTCTAAGGCTATTTCTAGGAGCACAGACCATCCTCGCAAAACAGGTCCGCGCAGTCCGACCAAGAGGCGATCGCCCAGCACCGCCAGTCCTTCCACGTCAAGACCATTGTCTTTGCCTGGGATATTGGCGCGCAGAAAATCCCCCAAATGGCGGTCTTCTTCGAGGCGATCGGTGAATTCGTTGCCGCTCTTTTTACGCCTCAGCTGAGCAGCGGTCAGCAGCACGTCAGGGGTATCTGGGTGAGGGCAAGCTGCGCAAAGTTGTCCGTCTACCAAGGGAATCCGCCCCAAGGTGTAGCGGTTCTCCTCGCGTTCAATCTTCCTCAACCGCTTGATGTTTGCTTCAGTTGTCTTCTCAGATTTGACGACTTTGCGTTTCAAACTATGAGAGCCAACAAACCATAGATAGTGATTAGCGTAGGCAATGCCCTCAACATCAACTTCTTCCTCCTGAGCATTGGGTAGTTCAATAAATTTAGAAATTTCAAATTGGTGATGGTCGTTAGCTTCGGAACCCTCCAGAGTGAGGCGCTCCAGGGTTGCGGTCTCATCACAACCAAGCCAAAGGTGGGGACCAATGTGACGCACAGCTGACAAGGATGTACGAACGACATCCGCTCCTACCATAAAGTTAAGAAGCAGCTTTGAGTGAGTCATAGCAAACACAACCTTCCCTATAGAGTCTTAACGCAAAACAGCCGCAGCATTACGCTACGGCTGTTAAACAACGGACACTTATATTACTGGTTGGCAGCGCCCGTGTCCCAAAATGGTTTAGGAAACAACAAAGGCCACTGAGAGAACACCCGCAATCAGCGCCGTCGCCAGCGCACCTAGAATAATGTAATTGCGCTTCTGAGAAGCAGTTGGCGGCTCGGCCTCGTACATTCTGGGCTCGACAGCATAGTTGTTCAGACGGCCACCATCTTCAACGGTGTAGCGCATAGTAATACCCCTTCTCATAAGGCTATTGGTTTTCAACACTTTAACAGAAATGTAAGACAATACGAAACATTTCTTTACAATATTTGTTTTTTCTAAAGCTTTACCGATGCTGATAACTGCCGCTCCGCGCCCTCCGGTCTCTGAATTTCTCCTGTTTGGCGTGTTCTGGCAAAAGCAGTTCGGCTTAGCTGCTAGCATTAGGGGCGGAAGCTTTGTCCATCCGCAGGTAGCTTGAACGCTGCTAGCGTTAATGGTCTTTTGAACGAGCAGGGTAGGCGGTCTGAACCAGCGGTGGGGTCATCCGCCGTATGCATATCCATTTTTCGCTTATTTCTTTGTGTTCCTATGTCGTCCGTCGAGTCGGGTAAGGCAGAAGCGAACGTCTGCTGCCCTCCTAGAAGCTATGACCAATTATTACGGGGCATCGTCCAAGCCAATCAACTCTTAGCCAATGCCGCGGACCTGCAAGTGTCAATACCCGAGGCGCTAGCGTATTTGGGTGCTGCCATAGATGTCGACCGCGCCTACGTCTACAAAAGCCATCTTCACCCAGACTGCGACGAATGGCGCTTCGAGCTGCAGCATGAGTGGACGCGCGATGATACAGTGCCCCAGGCAGGGCAACCACATCTTGTTTACGGTTACCAATCCCTGGCGCGATGGCGGCAGGCTTTTGGCGAAAGGCAACCTATCTATGGCTCGCAAACGACCTTCCCCGAAGCTGAGCGGGTATTTTTACAGCAGCGTCAGGCTCAGATTGTGCTGCTCATGCCCGTGTTTGTCGAACAGCAGTTCTGGGGGATGATTGGGTTCGATATCTGTCGATGCGATCGCCCCTGGACCGACGCCGAGCGTACGATTGTCCAAGCCGCGGCTGATAGTCTGGGGGGCGCGATCGCGCACCAGCAAAACTTAGATGCTCTCCGCGAGTCCAAGCAGCTTTTGCAGATGGTGTTCGATGTTTTCCCGCAGAGGGTGTTTTGGAAAGATAAGAACTCTCGCTATCTTGGATGTAACAAAGTCTTTGCCCTTGATGCAGGCATCGATAGCTCTCAGAATATTCGCAATAAAACAGACTACGATTTGCCTTGGGCCAAAGCCGAAGCTGATGACTATGTTCAAGACGATCAAGAAGTCATCCGTACGGGCATCCCTAAAATCAATTTTGAGGAGTTGCAGCTACGCGGAGATGGCGTTCGGAGTTGGCTACGCACTAGTAAAATTCCACTTCGGTCTGAGACCGGCGAGATCGTTGGTGTGTTTGGCTCCTACGAAGATATTACCGATGAAAAAGAAGTTCAGGAACAGTTGCGTCGGACAAATGCTATCTTCCAAGCTCAGCAAGACGCTGTTCCAGTTGGCATTATTGTCATTGATGAGCATCTTCAAGTGGCTTCGCTCAATCGACAATTCGCTGCAATGTGGGCAATTCCTAAGGAATTATTAGTGAATAAAGATGGGCCTGAACTTTTGAGGCATATCTCAGCTCAGTTAGAAGATCCGCATGAGCTTTTGGCCAAACTTAAACATCTCCAGCAGCATCCTGAAGTGAAAAGCCAGGAAGAAGTTCAACTTAAAAATGGCGATATCTTTTATCGTTTTTCAGCTCCAGTCAGATCGGATGAGGAGGCAGTCCTGGGTCGAATTTGGTATTTTCAAGACATTACAGAGCGTAGGCAAGCAGAACTGCAAACTCAGGAAAGCTATGCCCTCTTAAATGGGGTTCTTAATAGCACAGAAGATCTTATTTTTGTGAAGGATACTCGGGGCAAATATCTACTGGCGAATGAAGCCATAACACGTCTTTTGGGTGATGGTCGGAAAGACCTTGTGGGGCAGGATGATACACAACTCTATCCTCCTGAAGTTGCTCAGGAAATTCAAAATCGCGATCAGCAATTGTTTCAGGAAAGACTTCCTCAAACTTACGAGCAACAGGTCCCTATCCAAGGCGAACTCCGGACATTTTTGACTTCCAAGACTCCCTATTGGGATGTCGACAGCAAGATTGTCGGTTTGGTGGGTATCAGTCGGGATGTAACCGAGCTGCAGCGGGTTCGCGAAGAGCGCGATCGCTTTTTCCGACTCTCTAGCGACATGATGTGCATCGTTGGCTTTGACGGCTATCTCAAACGCATTAACCCCTCCTTCACGCGGATTCTCGGCTATGCCCGTGAAGAGTTGTTAGCTGTTCCGCTCACAACATTTATCCACCCAGAGGATCGGGGCAGAAGCGAAGCGATGCTGAAGCGGCTGATGGAGGGAGCATTATTCCAGACGTTTGAAGAGCGCTGGCAGTGCAAAAATGGCGACTATCGATGGTTTTCATGGTCTGTGACGCCCCATGAAGAGAGCCAGGTTTTCTATGCAACCGCCCGCGACATTACCGACCGCCGTCAGACTGAGGCTGCTCTACAAGAAAGTGAACAACGCTTCCGCGATGTGACCGAGGCTGCTGGCGAATACGTTTGGGAAATCAACGCCGACGGTGTTTACACTTTTCTTACGGAAAAGGCTGAGGTCGTCAAGGGCCGTAGTGTTGACACATTGCTGGGGCGATCGCTCTTTGTATTTGTGCCATCAGAAGCTAGAGCATCCCTGCAGCAAGTTCTGCAGGAAGCTTCGGCTCGCAAACAGAGCTTTAAGATCGAGCAGCGCAGCATCACCGCTACGGGCGATGTCGTCTGGGAAGAGATTAGCGGTCTACCCCTACTGGGTAGCGATCAAGAAGTCATGGGCTTTCGTGGGACGGGCCTCAGCATTACAGCCAAAAAGCAAGCGGAGGCTTCACTCAGACTCTTTAAGCAAGCTGTAGAAAGCTCCAACGATGCTTTGTGTATTACCGATGCAGACTTCGAGCCCGTTTACCACAACCAAGCGTTTGCCGAACTCTTTGAAATCGGCAACTCTCCTGACCCCGCAGCCGAGTTGAGCCGTGGCGGAGCCCTCTATGCTGACCCTCAGATAGCGCAAATTGTGCTTAGAACCATCAAAAAGGGGCGACGCTACGCGGGTGAAGTTATGATGCGTTCTTATCAGGGAAGGACAATCCCCACACTGCTGCGGGCCAGTGCAATTCGAGACGAGGTAGGGAATGTTGTTGGCTCGATTCGAGCGTATACCGACATCAGCGATCGCAAAGCGGCTGAAGCTGAGTTAAAACAACAGGCAACACTCGCAGCCTTCCGCGCCGAGATTGATAGCCTCCTGACCCGTGGTGAAGCGATTCGCCCCATGTTACAGGGCTGTTGTGAGGTGATCGTAGCGTATACGGCGGCTGCCTTCACCCGAATTTGGACCTTGAATGAGACAGTAGCCGTTCTGGAACTGCA
>JBCBJE010000229.1:0-7387 GCA_038523735.1 Cyanobacteria bacterium J06626_18
TATAGGGGACCACAGAATTTAGATAGGGCAATTTCGATGCTCGTACCAGCAGTCTTTCGAGTCTTAAGAAAGATGAATTTATACTCGTGGCTGATAATCATGGGGCAGCACTACATTGGCGAAATTAAATACAGTAGTAGTGTGTCTACTCCTATCGCAGAATAAATATACCTGTCATCAAGAAGACATACACTTATTACTAAAAAGATGATTGGGTGATGATTTGGTAAGGATTGATCAAGTGTCCTGATGGGTACAGATCGTTTGTAGGGAGTGCTCTTCCAAAAGAAGGGAGCTTCCAGGGACATAGCTCAGAATGTTCTGTGAGGTTATGTGACTGAAATAATGTTCTTTTCTGCAAAGGTAGGGATGACTCGATCGCATATGCTGTGTCTGCAAATGTACGGGGAAAGCGATCGCGTTTGTTTGCACGCTGCACCAGTATTACGGCCCTTTGCAAGGCAATGGTCTGTCTTTTACAACCGTTGTGCTTTCAAAGTCGCCTCAGTAAGTTCGGAGCTCTAGGAACGTGAAGATGACAGATGTAACCTTAGACAAAGCGTTCTTCTATTCCGGACTCGCCTGTATTGGCTTTGGCTTGGCTTGCATCGGTTCAGCATTGCTAGTTTCTCAAGAGCGACATTTTCAGTGCAGCTTCAGTGCCAGTGCCGCACAGCAACGCTTTGAGGTTATTCAGGGTTTGGCTAACTAAATTCGGGCAAATAGTCCGAACAATGCCATCAGATAGGTCACCGTGCGATCGCGTCTTAGTTCTCGAGCGCGATCGCACTTTTATTAGCAACCTCTGGGGTTTTTCCAACTTTTCCCAATGCCTCAAAACCGTATTCGGGTAAGAATAGAAAGAAATACTCTCAACGTTCTTGCTATGATTTACTCCGTACGTCAGCGGTATGGCAACCAGGCTAACAAGCTGCAATTATTGCAACGTTCAAAGCAGTGAATATTTGCATCTCTTGCAGTCAGACGCTACTCTTCAGCAGCTTCTTTGGCCTGACTACTCTTTGCCGTAGACTTTCGAGCGGTTGTTTTCTTCGCAGTCGTCTTCTTTGTCCCGGTTGATTTTGAGGCTGCCGCCTGTTTAGTCGTTGTGGCTTTTTTCGTAGTTGTTTTTTTCGCAGCCGTCTTCGTTGTTGTCTTCTTGGCTGTGGTTTTCTTGGCCGTCTCCTTCTTAGCAGCCGCCTTCTTAGTGCCTGCTTTAGCTTTAGTGCCCGTTGCAGCCTTTTTGCGCGTGGTTTTCTTCTTGGTTCCCGATTTGGCTGCAATTAGCTCCAGCGCCAGTTCGAGGGTCATATCCTCAGGGGTTTTACCCTCCGGCAGCCCAGCATTGACTTTGCCATGCTTCACATAATGGCCATAGGGGCCTTTGTAAACCGCGACGAGTTCGCCATCGTCGGGGTGGGGACCCAACTCTTTCAAAGGTTCGGCCTTACGGCGGCCGCGCCCACCTTTAGGCTGGGCCAGCAGTTCGAGTGCCCTATCTAAGGTGACCGTCAGAACATCATCTTCGGCTTTTAGCGATCGATAGTCTTTGCCCTCTTTGCCTTGGTCGTGAACTACGTAGGGTCCAAAGCGACCCAGACTTGCCTTAATAGACGCTCCCGACTCGGGATGTGCGCCCAGCAACCGAGGTAACGCCAACAGGCCAACAGCCATCTCCAGCGTGACTTTATCAGGGGTGACACCTTTCGGCAACGAAGCTCGTTTAGGCTTAGGCCGCTCTTCTGTTGCTTCCCCAAGCTGGACATAGGGACCATAGGCACCGACAAGGACATAGATAGGCTCACTTGTCTCAGGATGAAGGCCCAGCTTTTCAGGGCCTTCCGTTTTTTGCTTGAGCAAGAGAGCGACCTGGTCCGCATCTAAATCGGCGGGTGAAACATCCTGAGGAATCGAAGCTTTGACGGGACCACTCTCGTCCTCGGTTTCAACGTAGGGGCCGTAGCGGCCAATCCGGACTTTGGCTTCGAGGCCAGCAAGGTCAACCGTCCGAGCCTCAGCAGGATCAATCTGGGTCTCTTGTTCCTGAACTTGGGTTTCGAGTCCTTTGTCCCCAGCGTAGAAATCCTTCAGGTAAGGCAACCATCGCGCTTCGCCGGTGGAAATTTCATCCAGGGTACGCTCCATCCGAGCAGTGAAACCCACATCCACCAGATCAGGGAAATGCTTGTCTAATAACTCGGTAACAGCAAAGGCCGTGAAAGTTGGGGTGAGACTGTTGCCGTTGGAGGTGACATAGCCGCGATCGATGATTGTACCGATAACACTAGCGTAGGTACTGGGGCGTCCGATGCCCTCACTCTCTAGCGTTTTGACCAATGTCGCTTCGGTGTAGCGGGCAGGTGGTTGCGTTTCGTGCCCGATCGCCTCTAGCTCACTACAGTTCACACTATCGCCTTGGGCCAGTTGAGGCAGCAGCACTTCCTGGTTCTCCAACGCAGCGGCAGGATCATCAGAACCCTCCACATAAGCCCGGAAAAAGCCTGGAAAGTCGATGCGCTTACCCGTCGCCTTGAAGACAGCATTGTCCACTTCAATCTGGACGGTAATATGCGTCTGCCGCGCTTCGGCCATCTGAGTTGCCACTGTGCGCTTCCAAATTAGGTCGTACAGTGATAAGTCGCGACCGCTCAGGCCCGTTTCCTGCGGGGTCCGGAAGGTGCTGCCTGCCGGGCGAATGGCTTCGTGTGCCTCCTGCGCGCCTTTGCTCTTGGTGGCATACTGGCGCGGCTTGGGACTGAGATAGTTGCTGCCGTACTTTTGCTCGACGCAGTCCCGTGCCGCTGAAATGGCCTGCTGCGACAGGTGCACAGAGTCGGTTCGCATGTAGGTGATGTAGCCCTGTTCGTAGAGGCTCTGAGCCACTCGCATCGTATCCCGGGCCGACAGCCGCAGCTTACGGTTGGACTCTTGCTGCAGGGTAGACGTTGTAAAGGGAGCTGACGGCTTGCGAGTCGAGGGCCGCTCCTCCAAGCTGGCTACCGTCCAAGCACTCTCTCGGAGTCGGGCCTGGAGCGCCGTAGCCTGCGCCTCGTCCAATAGCACCACATCACGGCCAGCCGCAATTTGCCCCGTGTTCTCGTCAAAATCACCGCCTGTTGCCAAACGCTTGCCATCCAGGGCAACTAGCTTGGCTTCAAAAGCGTCTTTTTCCTTCAGTAGCTCAGCCTTGAGATCCCAGTAGGTACCTCTACGGAAAGCCCGACGCGCCCGCTCTCGTGCCACCAGCAGCTTGACGGCGACGGATTGTACCCGTCCAGCCGACAGGCCCCAGGCAATTTTTTTCCACAGCAGGGGTGACAGAGTGTAGCCCACTAAGCGGTCCAAGATGCGTCGCGTTTCCTGGGCCCGCACCAGCTGATCATCAATGTCACGGCAGTTATCCAAGGCTGCTTGGATGGCCTCTTCCGTAATCTCGTGGAAGACCATGCGTTTGATAGGCACCTTTGGCTTAAGCACCTGTAGCAGATGCCAGCTGATGCTTTCACCTTCCCGGTCTTCGTCAGTCGCAAGTACCAATTCATCAACGCCTTTCAAGGCATCTTTAAGCGACTTGACAACCTTCTTCTTGTCCGACGGCACCACGTAAATGGGTTCAAAGTCGGCTTCCGGATTCACCCCCAGCTGCGCCCATTTTTCACCCTTGACTGATGCCGGAATCTCGCTAGCCGATCGCGGCAAATCACGGACATGCCCCATGGACGCCTCGACCCGATAACCTCTGGGCAGGTAGTTACGAATCGTCTTAGCTTTGGTGGGTGACTCAACAATGACGAGGGTGGACATGGGTTATCGCTGCGTAGTTTCTAGATTCCGTGACAGTAGCCAACAAATGCACAATCGGAGGGGGATTGTTAATTAAGATTTCATTTTTGAAACCCAATCCCAGAGTTTTGGTTGTGAACCTTCACTCCACTCCTAGCACATCTCTACCTAAACCAATAAATCGAAATTAGCGCATTTGGATGAGGGAATACCCCTAATTTCAGGATTATCTTTGGCGCCGGGGACTGGTGAAAGGGAGGCAGGAACAGTAATATCTGCAGGAAAGGGGCTGCTGTTGCTTGCTCTCTTTGCTAATGTCTTTAGCATAGCCACGTAAACTTTGTTGGAGCGTTCAGCCGGATGGACTTCTCGAATATTGCCGCTCAGTTGAATGCGGGCATTATTCTTCCTGAGGGAATTGTGATTGCCACGCTGTTGGTTGTTTTGGTGGGTGACTTGATTGGTGGGCGGGCTTCGTCTCGGTGGACGCCTTACGCGACGATGGTAGGCTTGCTCATTGCGATCGCCGTACTGGTGACCCAGTGGGATCCCGTCACCCCCATTAGTTTCTTGGGCAGCTTCAATGGTGATGACCTGAGCATTATTTTCCGGGGCATCATCGCGCTATCGGCGATCGCCACGGTCCCGATGTCAGTGCGCTACATCGAGCAATCCGGGACTTCGCTGGCTGAGTTCCTAGTCATTTTGATGACCGCGGCACTGGGCGGTATGTTTTTGTCAGGGGCCAACGACTTGGTCATGATTTTCGTGTCTCTGGAGACCCTCAGCATCTCTTCCTATCTGCTGACGGGCTACATGAAGCGCGATCCCCGTTCTAACGAAGCGGCTTTGAAATATCTCCTGATTGGGGCAGCTAGCTCAGCCATTTTTCTGTACGGTAGCTCCCTACTATACGGTCTCTCAGGGGGCAAAACGCTGCTCAGCGATATTGCTGCCAATTTGACAGCTACAAACACTGAGGCCCCTATTGGCTTGGTTGTAGCGCTGGTGTTTGTCATTGCTGGCATCGCGTTCAAGATTGCGGCAGTTCCCTTCCATCAGTGGACGCCTGACGTGTACGAAGGGTCCCCGACCCCCGTTGTGGCCTTTCTATCCGTAGGCTCTAAGGCAGCTGGCTTCGCACTTGCGATTCGACTGCTTGTGGCTGCTTTCCCCTTGGTTTCCGAACAGTGGCACTTCGTCTTCACCGCCCTTGCCATCCTCAGCATGGTGTTGGGTAATGTGGTAGCGCTGGCCCAAACCAGCATGAAGCGCCTCCTGGCTTACTCCTCAATTGCTCAGGCGGGCTATTTGATGATTGGCCTCATCATCGGTACCGAGGCCGGCTATGCCAGTATGATTTTTTATCTACTGGTCTACCTGTTTATGAACTTAGGCGGCTTTACCTGCGTTATCCTCTTCTCGCTGCGGACAGGAACTGACCAAATCAGTGAATACAGTGGCCTTTACCAGAAAGATCCTCTGCTCACTCTGGGCTTGAGCATCTGTTTGCTCTCGTTGGGCGGCATTCCACCTTTAGCAGGCTTCTTCGGTAAGCTCTATATCTTCTGGGCAGGTTGGCAGGCTGGGGCGTACGGGCTCGTTTTAGTGGGTCTCATCACGAGTGTTATTTCCATCTACTACTACATCCGTGTGGTGAAGATGATGGTAGTTAAAGAGCCCCAAGAAGTGTCTGATGCGATTGCGAACTATCCTGCTATCCGCTGGGATCTACCTGGTATGCGTCCTTTGCAGGTCAGCTTGATTGTGGCTGTTGTGGCAACTTCGTTGGCTGGCATCCTCTCTAACCCTCTGTTTACGCTGGCTAATAACTCTGTAAGCCATACGCCGCTGCTGAAGGCATCGATTGAGAGTCCTGTGAATTCTGTGGCACTAAGGCAACCCGTATCCGCTGAATCTCCGACCGATCTTTAGGGAACGTTGGCAGCTGATTGTCTATGGCCCAATCTTAGAGGCGATCGGGTAACGGATAAATTAGCTGCTACCGTGTCTGTATTCAAAAGCTGTCAGAACAACACAGCTATTACAAGCATCACAACGAAGCCGTTGAGAGCCAGCTCTTTTTTGATTGCGATCGCGATCACTGTCAGCTTATGCGGGTGGATTGGCAGGGCTTAAGTCGTGTCTATCACACAGTTCTTCACTTCGACATTAAAGACAACAAAATCTGGCTGCAGCAAAATACGACTGACGTGGATGTCGGGCAAGAACTTACTGATATGGGTATTCCTAAAGAAGATATCGTTCTAGGGATACATCCGGCAGACAAACGCCCGTACACTGGCTATGGTGTTGCGTAGCGTTTTGGCCCATGCTGCAGATTACGGATCGCGTAGCTATCCCACTGAGTGAAATTGAGCTAAGTGCAGTGCGATCGCAGGGATCTGGGGGGCAAAACGTCAATAAGGTGGCAACGGCTATTCATCTCCGTTTCGATATTCAGGCATCCTCCCTGTCTCCTCTCTACAAGGAGCGCTTGCTCAAGCTAAGGGACAGTCGCATTACTAAAGACGGGATTATTGTCATTAAGGCTCAACAGCATCGGACCCAAGAGCAGAACAAAGAAAACGCACTCAAACGACTCCAGACACTCGTCAAAAGCGTTACCACCAAGCCCAAAAAACGCAAACCTACCAAGCCCTCTCGCAGTGCTACGAAAAAGCGCCTGGAGAGCAAAGCGCGACGGGGGCACCTCAAGGCGATGCGCGGTAAGGTGCAGGAGGAGTAGGTTTAGGGCAAATTCGGAGTTGGGCATTCGGCATTCAGAATTGTGTAAACCGTAGGGGCAAGTTCAGTCGATATTTACTGGAAAATCTCACTTCTTGTGCCAAAAACCTGCCCTTACCTTCGCAAGCAACCAGAAATTAGAATAATGGGGCGATGCAATGATAGGTAAACGAATTCGGAATAACCTGCGAGAAGGGTACAGCCCTACGGAATTCCAAAGTGTTTCAGGCGATGGGGTGTAGATGCAGTGTCGGCTTACCGAGGGATTGGAATGATGAGGTAGTGGGAAGTACTTGATTCGACTGCATTTCGCTATAAGCTTTGGGGGACAGCGCCGAGAAATTTGGCTTCTTTGATGGGATCTGTAGTCTTGTTGCGGTTTTACATAAGCAGTTTTGGTTTGTGCGGTACCTTGTGGTTCATGACATGAAGCCTAAGATCATTGTCTGTGGATTGGGACAAACAGGTTACCGAGTCTTCTCCCTGCTGAGACAACAGGGGGCTGAAGTGATTGGCATTAGCGATCGCCCCCTAGATGAAGAAGCTATTGTTGTGGGCGATTTGCAAGCCTCAAGCACTCTCGTTAGTGCGGGCATTCACGACGCGTCGGCATTGCTTCTGATGAGTTCGGATGATGCCCTGAATCTGGCAATCCTGACGCAGGCGCGAGTGCTGAATCCCCACATTCGCATCATCAATCGACTGTTCAATACGCGGCTGGGAGAGCGCCTTGACCAGACCTTGGCTTACCATGCCTCGATGAGTGTATCAGCCCTGGCGGGTCCTATCTTTGCCTTTGCTGCCCTGGGCAATAACGCTATTGGTCAAATTCACCTCATCGGCCAGGTATGGCCCA
>JBCBJE010000230.1:0-7372 GCA_038523735.1 Cyanobacteria bacterium J06626_18
CTTGCAACGGGCGATCGCCTCCACAATTTCAGGCACTAATAGATTCGGAATAATGCTGGTGTATAGGCTACCGGGTCCAATGATGATGCAGTCGGCCTCCTGAATCGCTTTAATGGCTCGGGGCAATGCTGGCGGGTCACTGGGTATGCAACCAATCGTGGTGATTCGTCCCCCTGCCTTGGTGATGTTGGATTCACCTTCAACATGACGACCATCACTCAAGTCAGCCCAAAGCTTGACGTCACTTAGGGTCGAAGGCAGCACCTGCCCCCTTACCGCTAGCACCTTAGAACTAGCTGCTATCGCTTGCTCTAAATCGCCGGCAATTTCATTCATTGCCGTCAAAAAAAGATTGCCGAAGCTATGCCCCACCAGGCCGTTCCCAGCCTTGAACCGATACTGAAATAACTCTGTTAAAAGCTTTTCCTCATCGGCCAGCGCGGCCAGACAATTTCGAATATCGCCAGGCGGTAGCATCCCAATTTCGCGACGCAACCGACCCGACGATCCGCCATCGTCTGCCACTGTCACAATCGCCGTGATGTTATAGCTACACTGTTTCAGCCCTCGTAGCAGGTTAGAAAGTCCTGTGCCGCCCCCTAGAACGACTATCTTCGGTCCTCGCGAGAGGCGGCGCTCGTTCATGAGCACATCGACTAACTCAGTTTCAGTTCCAGGGAGTAAGACCTCTGTAATCGCTCCTAAAGTGCGGGTTTGGCCCCAGAGGATGATAAGTAGTCCGATCAAAACAGCTAGGGGACCGCTGATGTAACTGGGGATAATTGTGGTGATGAACCTTAAGGTCGCGCCGACGAATTGCACTGTATAGAAAACTGGCGTGAGCTTGAGCCAGGTCATCAGACCGAACCCAACGAGCAAAACGCCCCCAACACTGAGAAATAGCCACCGCTTTACCAACAGGCCAGGAGCTAGCCACTTTACAAAACGATTAATTCGACGAGGTGGGGTCGGAGTCAAACACAGTGTTTCGTGGCGTAGGCGGCGCGCAAACTGAGAGATCGTTTTGTTTAAGCTGTTAAAGAACATATTTCATACAGCGACTTGATTAAGACCCAAGCACAGCACAGTTATCTTTGTTACACCAGGTTGCGATGCATCATATCCCAAGAACAGGATTTTAGAATTTTCTGGCGCCGATACGGTTGTCCACGAGAGTAGTTTCCACTCCACGCGGGGCTAGTAGGCTTGGAGACGATAGCATGAGGGCAGCTAATCTGGAAACGGTTTGCCGCACCGTCGCCGCAAACAGCGCTAATACACTGTTCTAAATGACGTCTTCTTCCGTCTTTGACCATGACCGACACAACGCTCAATTTATCCTTAGATGCTGGAGCTACTGATTGCGGGGATAGTGATAACCCGCTCTTACAACTTCGCGGCATCACCAAGACATTCGGAACAAACCAAGTTTTGGATGAACTGGATCTGACAGTCTATCGGGGCGAGGCGATCGCGATTATTGGTCCCTCCGGTACGGGCAAATCCACCATCCTGAGAATTATTGCGGGTTTACTGGCTGCCGACGCTGGGGAGGTGTATGTTTCGGGGCAACGACGAGTCGGACTGATTGAAGACGCTCAAGATCCTGTCGGCATTGGTATGGTGTTTCAGCAGGCGGCTCTCTTTGACTCCCTGACGGTGGAAGAGAATGTCGGATTCTTGCTCTATCAGCATTCCAACCTGTCTTCCAAAGAAATCCGCACTCTAGTCGAAGAGGTCTTGGAAATGGTTGGGCTCCCAGGCATCCGCAATCGCTATCCTGCAGAACTCTCTGGTGGTATGCGCAAACGGGTGAGCTTTGCTCGGGCGATTGTATCAAATCCTCAAAATCCTACTGATCGCCCAGCTCTGCTTCTGTATGACGAACCAACAGCAGGACTCGACCCGATCGCTTCGACAGTCATTGAGGATTTAATCCGGGGCATTCAAAAGAGTCGTGGTTGTAGTTCTTACCTCATCGTGACGCACCAAGACAGTACAATTCGCCGCACAGCAGATCGAGTGATATTCTTGCACCGGGGCAAGATTCAATGGAATGGCAAAGTCGAAGAGATTGATGAAACGGATGACCCGTTTGTGCGTCAATTCTTTAGTGGCAAAGTTGAAGGACCTATTCAATTAGTTCACTAGCCGGCATCAGAATCGCTGCTAGATGGGCTATTGCTTGGGGGGTGGTGAAAGGGGTGATGGGAGACTAAGATGCGCGCACGGGCAATTCGCGAAGGTTCAGTAGGATTGCTAATTTTAGTTGGGGTGGGACTGTTTGGAGGTCTTGTGCTGTGGCTCAGAGGCTTGAGTCCCGGTAGCCGCAACTATGAAATCGCAATCACGTTCGATAATTCATTGGGCATGCAAATTGGTACTCCTGTCCGCTATCGGGGCGTGCCGGTGGGCAGAGTGGTAGAAATTACCCCTCTCAGCAACCAAATTGAAGTGTTAGCCGAAATTACCGAAGCAGGTCTACGAATTCCCAGAGAGTCTACCATTGCTGCAAATCAATCGGGTTTCATTGGCGAAACCACTATCGACATTACGCCAAAAGTAGAACTTACTGAAGCTGAACAAGCTGTTAGACCTACCGGTAGGGACTGCGAATCCGGAACCATCATCTGTGATGGCGATCGCATCGACGGTTTAGTAGGCGTTAGCTACGAGGCTTTACTGCGATCAGCAATCGACTTATCGAATACACTTACAGACCCAGACTTAGTGGCTGGCTTGAAAACGACGCTAGAAAACACGATGGCGTTTACCGAACAGGCAACCGCTTTGACGGAGCAGCTATCGACCCTGACCGCGGATGCTCAAGAAGAGCTTGAACCTCTCAGCGACTCGGTTCAGCAAGCCACCAACAGTGCTGCTGTGGCCGCTGATAATGCCGCCGCCGCCGCCCAAGAGATTCAAATTACAACCGCCGAAGCCAGAACGTTGCTAGAAGCGAATCGCTTCAACATTACCAACACGCTAGACAACATCAGCCAAGGTAGTACGAGCCTGACCACAATTTTGGCCACGCTCGATACTGAGCTGGTAGACAGCCAGTTCATCGACAATCTCGAGGTGCTATCTGCCAATGCAGCTGAGGCTTCATTTAGTCTGCGCGATGCTTCTGCCGATCTCAGTCAGATTACCGGGTCGGTCAATCAGCCCGAAAGTCTTCTATTGGTACAACAAACTCTGGCATCGGCGAGGGATGTCTTTCAGAGTGCTCAAAAAATTCTGTCTGATGTGGACGAACTGACAGGCGATCCCGCGATTCGCAACAATCTGCGTGAGCTGATTAATGGACTCAGCGATCTCGTGTCAAGCACTCAAATACTAGAGCAACAGGCAGAACTTGCTACGGCTCTAGCCCCTCTCCGCACACTGTCAACGCCTTTATCAGTGCCCGTTCCCGCTGAACCCACTTCCCCAACATCAAGCATTGTTGCTGATTATCAAGAACTGCAAACGCAGCTCAAAGCACTGTCGGATCTGAATTTCTTGCCAACGACGGATCCTGCATCAGGCGATAACCAACAAGGCCAGTAATTTTACAGAAAAATGCGATCCCTTGACCGAGTCTTTAAGGTTGCCGCCTGTTAGATGTGTAAATATACTGTATATCTCTGGAGCGAATTCAACAGGTGTATACACCTTGTCAAGTGTTACAAAACTGCCTCTGCAGGCTTCCTAAGTGTAGCTTGTAACTTACGAGTGAGTCGTTCCAAGCGTTCCTACAGGTGAGGACTCTAAGCCTACAGGTTTAGAGCCATTCAGAAACTAAAACACAGGCGAAGGAATGAGGAGTTTAGACAACCTTCAGATGCTTTGCCTGTAGCGTGACTCCTCTCCTTATCTCCCTATTCTCATTCGCGAGAGCGGATCCGCACAAAATCAAAACTCATGCATTCTCGTTCCTCGACGAATGATTTCTGTTAGCTCGGAGACATTATCCCTATGCGCGCCATATTGCACTACTCTCGCCCCCGCCGTCTGATTGAGCCTGCCGAAAAAACTCCTGCTCAGACCAGAAGCTCTGTACCTAGACAAAGAGCGGCTCTATTGAGCATTGCTTGCGACTTCATGTTCCTTATGGTGACTGTAGGGGTCGCACTCGTATTTCGAGCGTTGGTAATTGCTCTGTGGCCAGAAACTGCAGCCGCTAGCGATCGCGGCATTGTAGAATGGATTCCCGTTGTGGCACTCGTTGGCGGCTGGCTATGGTACCTAGGACTAGACGCATTTCGGAGCAGTCAACCCTTTCACTTGGTCCCCTTCGAATACACCGAGCGTGTAGTTCAACATATCTACCTACGGCGTGCTGAAGTTTCCTTGTGGACGCTGGCTTCAAGCCTGATCCTGTTGGTCCTTTGCCTGTTTTTTGTGAGAACGCCGCTGGTTTCGAAGCTTTTCCTCTCTGCGTTGTTAGGATTGGTCGTGCTGGCTGTCCGCAAGAGCATTCCATTCAGACGGCTTTCGCTCGTAATTGCCACTGGCGTTTTCTTCGTCACCATGGTCGCTATTGCGATCGCCAGCGTATCAGCTTCGTAACTTTTCTAAGCAGATGAATCAAAGCAGCAGGATACCTTGTAGGGTGCATGCGCGCAGCAATGCACCCTGTCTGTTTGTCTGAAAACTGAACTCACCATCGATTTAGAAGCCTATCCGCTAGAACCCATTGAAGGTTGCCCAGCATTCTGACTCATTGGGCTTGCAAAGGCTAAAACTGTCCTTGCGTCTTTAATCCATGCAGTTCCGTTAGTTATTAAGCTCGTTAGTCGTCAAAGTGATTGATGATTGCCTGGGCAAACTCGGAGCACTTCAAAGGCGGCCTAACCGGGGGATCCATCATGCGGGCTAGGTCATAGGTAACCTCACGATTCGCGATCGCCGCCCCGATGCCCTTTTTGATCAGGTCAGCAGCCTCCTGCCATCCCATGTACTCCAGCATCATCACGCCTGACAGAATCACTGATCCCGGATTAATTCGGTCTAGTCCTGCATGCTTGGGAGCGGTGCCGTGGGTCGCTTCAAAAATGGCGCACTGATCCCCGATATTGGCCCCTGGCCCCATGCCCAATCCACCAACAATCGCCGCCGCCGCATCCGATAAATAATCCCCATTCAAGTTCATCGTTGCCAGGATGGAATATTCATCAGGTCGAGTTTGAATTTGCTGAAAGATACTATCGGCAATGCGATCGTTCACCATGATCTTGCCTTTCCACTGACCATTGCCGTGGCTGTCCCCAATGCCGTTGAGAATAGCCTCTACTTCAGCACGGACTTCAGCCTGCTTCTCAGCTGTAAGCGCGTCATAGCCAGGCTCAATCTTGCGGGCATTGTCCTCAATGGAAATATCAGGGTTAGCTTCCTTGTTGCTCAAAACCCAAGATTCTCGCTCCGTTACGCACTCGGCCCGGAACTCACTGGTTGCTAGTTCATACCCCCAGTCGCGGAAAGCACCCTCGGTGTACTTCATGATGTTGCCCTTATGGACCAGCGTCACCTGCTGTTTGTGTTTGGGTAAACGCAGGGCATGTTTGATCGCCCGGCGGACCAGTCGCTGGGTTCCCAGCTTGCTAATAGGCTTGATGCCAATCCCTGAGTCGAGACGAATTTGCTTGCTGCCGTGTTCTGAGGTGGCTGGGATCAGCTCTTCATTTAGGATGCGGATGAGGCGATCGCCCACTTCACTACCCTGTTTCCACTCAATGCCTAGGTAAATATCCTCTGTGTTCTCTCGATACACAATGACATCTAATTTCTCGGGGCTCCTGTGAGGGGATGGGGTGCCATCGTAATACTGGCAGGGACGTACACAAGCGTACAGGTCGTTAATCTGCCTTAGGGCCACATTTAGAGACCGAATTCCTCCTCCTATGGGCGTTGTCAGTGGACCTTTGATGGCAACACCAAAGTCACGAATAGACTGTAGTGTGTCCTCTGGTAGATACTGGTATTGACCATATACATCACACGCTTCATCGCCCGCATATACTTTAAACCAGACAATACGACGCTGACTGCCATAGGCATGGGCGATCGCCGCATCAAACACCTTCTGAGCGGCAGGCCAAATATCAACTCCGGTGCCGTCGCCCCGAATAAACGGGACTATCGGCATATCTGGGACTATCGGTTCGCCTTCCTGAAACGTAATTCTTTCGCCAACGGTAGGAGGAGTGATGCGTTCATACATGGCAGTACGCTAGATTTACTGGACACTTCTTAAGTACGATGTTTACTCTACCTTGTGATGAAGAAATGCTCTCCATCAACAAGGCGTTTTTTGGTTAAAAGCTAGCCGCCCCTTAATATGAGTCGTTCTATTGCAAACAACCCGCAGGCATCGGCAGAAATGCTGGCATCACTCAAGCGCCAGCTGCAGGACGCTCAGCCCTCAAAACAACTCCCTATCCTTTCACAGCTCATTGAAACGCAGGCTCCTGGATACGCTATCCTGATGGAGTTTCTTTTGGCAGCTCAGTCACCAGCGTCAGTGACCGTGAGTGTAGGACGGGCGCTACAACTACTCCATCAAGTCCAAGACCCTCAGGTTGACGCCTTTCTGATAAAGCATTTTCCAGCCGGGATTGTGTCCTTACCTGCCGCCTGCCAGGTAGATTACACAGATATCCAGACAGCTTTAGTCCATCAGGACTTTGAAACAGCGGATCGCCTGACCCTCCAAAAAATGTGCGAGCTGGCAGGTCCCATGGCCGTCAAGCGCAAATGGCTCTATTTCACTGAAGTTAATGCCTTTCCTGCGATCGACCTACAAACCCTGGACCAACTTTGGTTTGTCTATTCAGAAGGCAAGTTTGGGTTTTCGCAGCAGCGGCAAGTTTGGCTCGGAGTCGGTAAGAACTGGGAAAACCTTTGGGCCAAGATTGCGTGGAAAGAGGACAACCTCTGGACGCGCTATCCCAACGGATTCATATGGGATTTAACAGCCCCAGTTGGTCACCTACCCTTAACAAATCAGCTGCGGGGTGTCAGAGTCATGGATGCTTTGATGAATCATCCTGCCTGGAAAGCTTCTGTGTAGCGCTAACCACAGCTCACAATTTGCGTTGAGAGCGCCTTGAGGTATCCGTGTGGGCGGTTTGCCGGGGTTCCATCGAACTGTTCACACCGGAGTCTCACGTCGAAACCTGGATTCTGGATTTTCACCCAACTTCTGCCTAAATAGGACTGCTCTGATTGACTGACAAAACTTTTTTGGCAGGTGGGAGAACCTTACATCACGCAATAGAACTTGTCGTTATTGCTAAATCTTGCGATTATCTCCAAATCATGGTTGCTCAATGAAAGAGTTTAAGTGTTTGCTGATATAGCTCAAAAATTCACTACTGCAAATTTAATA
>JBCBJE010000231.1:0-7349 GCA_038523735.1 Cyanobacteria bacterium J06626_18
TCCTCGATCGCTTGTGGCAAGTTAGGCGTGACTGTTCCGCCTTTTGGTGAAGGCATCAAACCGCGTGGGCCCAGCAGCCTACCCAGCCTGGCTACCTTGGGCATCATGTCCGGCGTGGCGATGAGAACATCAAAGTTCATCATGCCCTTCTGAATTTCTTCAATCAGCTCTTCAGAACCCGCAAGGTCTGCACCTGATTCAGTAGCTTCAGTAACTTTTTCACCCCGGGCGATGACGGCAACCCGCACGGTTTGCCCAGTGCCCTTGGGTAGGATGACTGTGGTTCGCAGCTGCTGGTCCGTATATTTGGGGTCGATGCCAAGTCGGATATGCGCTTCAGCCGATTCAGAAAACTTAGCCGTTGCGGTTTCCTTCAGAAGTTCAAGTGCTTCTAACGGTTCGTACGGGCGAGGCTCCACTTTTGCCTCGAGTTCTTTCAATCGGCGTGAGACTTTTTTAGTCATCGGTAATTAACTCCTAGGGGTCCGAACGAAGCTTTGCCTCTCCCCCGTTATGACGTGAACAAATTGTGTGGCAATTTCGTTTGATGTAAGGATACGTCGCATCAGAAGCAAACTGTGTTTGCTCTTAATCAGCAACGGTAACCCCCATATTGCGGGCAGTACCTTCGATGATTCGCATCGCTGCTTCGACATCGTTGGCATTGAGATCAGGCATTTTTGTCTCAGCGATCTCTTTGAGTTGGGCGCGAGTGATGGTGCCAACCTTAACGATCTGGGGCTGACCAGAACCCTTTTCGATGCCAATCGCTTTCTTGATTAGGACTGACGCAGGGGGGGTCTTCAGAATGAACGTGAAGCTGCGATCTTCAAAGACTGAGATCTCAACCGGAACGATCAAACCTGCCTTGTCAGCTGTTTTGGCATTGTATTCCTTACAGAACGCCATGATGTTAACACCATGTTGGCCTAATGCCGGACCAATAGGCGGTGCTGGGTTTGCTTTTCCTGCCGGAATCGCTAGCTTGATCAGTGCGACTACCTTCTTTGCCATTGATTAACTCTCTTTCTGTACCTGATTAAATTCCAACTCGACTGGGGTATCGCGTCCAAAAATGGATAGCAAAGCCTTAAGCTTACTACGTTCAGGGCTAACTTCAATAACCTCGCCCTCAAAGTCTTTGAAGGGCCCGGACAAGACTGTAATGCGATCGCCCGCTTCCATATCTACTTTGACCACAGGCTTCTGCTCTTGGGTCTGCTTGAAGATGCGCTCTACCTCAGTCCGGCTAAGCGGCATCGGTTTCACGTGACCCCGTCCACGGCCATAGGCTCGCCGCTGCTCTGCCCCGACAAAGTTGATGACGTGAGGCGTGCTCTTGATGACCTGCCAAGCGTCGTCGTCCATAATCATACGGATGAGTACGTAGCCAGGAAATACCTTTTCATCCACATTCTGATGGCTACCATCCTTACGGACCTTCTTGACAGGTGTTTGAGGAATCTCGATTTTCAGCACCCGATCAGCGACATCTAGCGTCTGAATGCGTTGCTCCAGACTGGCTTTCACCTTCTTTTCACACCCGGAAGCCACCTGAATGGCATACCACCGAGCTGGTCCCCGTCGTGAAGACTCCTCTTCTCCCTCATTTGCGAGCGAAGAAGATTCTAGAGCCTCTTCCGCACTCTCACTGGAGTACGTTTGGGTATCATCGTGGTTGAACGCTTCTGTTGAGACCATTTAGAAAACCTTATTAGACGCCCATCCGAAGAGTTGATCCATCAAGTAGATCAGAGTTGCTGAAAGACTTACCATCAGGATGACTGCCGCTGATTCGCTGATCAACTGCTGGCGCGAAGGCCACACAATCTTGCCAAACTCTTCCCGAGTCCCTTTCAGAAAGGCAGCTACATCAAAGCCAGAAGATTCTTGTTCCGCTGCAGCTGTTTTACGCTTGCTCTCTTTTTTCTCAGCCTCTTTCTTAGCCACGCGATCGCCTCAAGCCTTGCAACTATGGAAGGGAGATTTTCTACTCCCGTTTATCTCAGGAAGGATAACAACAGCTAACGCTTCCCAAAAGACCATGATACCCGAAGATCTGTAGGTGAGACCGCAGCCAGATCCTCGGGTAGGTTTTTCGTAGCCCAGCGCGCCCTCGAGGACTCGAACCCCGGACATCAGGTTTTGGAGACCTGCGTTCTACCAACTGAACTAAGGACGCATGTGTAAGCCCACTAGACGCCCCATCCTAGCACGGATGAGACACTAAGCTTTACAAAGAGCGGTCGAAACGCTGCTTCAGACGGGTTGCTTTACCAACGCGATCGCGCAAATAGTAAAGCTTGGCACGACGCGCTTTACCCCGGCGCAGAACTTTGATGTTGGCAACCCGGGGTGCATGCAGCAAGAAGACCCGCTCGACACCGACCCCTTGGAAAATACGACGCACGGTGATGGACTTGTTGACACCACCGTGCCGCATTGCGATTACGGTTCCCTCGTAGGGCTGCACCCGTTCCTTGCCACCTTCCACAATACGGACGCCTACCCGCACGGTATCGCCAACGTAAATATCGGGGAGATCGGTCTTGAGATATTCCGCCTCAAGGGAGCGGATTGCCTGCTCAGCATTCATAGTTTTCTAAAAAGCGCACAGTCTATAACTGTACAGCAGCTGAGTGGATGTTGTCTAGGCCTACGACCTAATTTTTCCCCTTAAATGGTCGTTGGCGTAGCGACCTGCAGACATCGCTGCAAAACGCTGCAAAGGCAGGCTACACTGCATGTGTTGCCCTAAGTGCGCCACTTTTGCGATGAAGGGTGGTTGCCTGCGGCATTACTCCAAGATTTTGTTGCGATCGCATAATTTAGTTATACATGAATTTTCTTTCTCAACTCTTACCTCGTCCTAAGGATCGTGTCCAAGGTGGACAGAAGCGTTCGCGCCGTGTTCAAGGTGTTGAACTGAAGAGTGAGGCTGACCTTGTCATCATGCGGCGGTCGGCTTACATTGTCGCTACTGTCCTGAAGGAAATTGCGGATCGCGTACAGCCCGGAATGACCACAGCTGACCTGGACGAATATGCTGAGACCCGCATTCGCGAACTCGGAGCAGCTCCTAGCTTCAAGGGCTATCATGGTTTTCCAGCCAGTATCTGTGCCTGTATTGATAATGAAGTGGTTCACGGGATTCCTCGCAAGCGCAAGGTGATCCGCTCAGGGGACGTTTTGAAGGTGGATACGGGAGCCTATCAGAACGGATTCCATGGTGATTCGTGCATTACGATCGCGGTTGACAAAGTCTCAGAGAAGGCTCAGAAGCTGATTGATACGGCAGAGGCCGCTCTGTATGCGGGCATCGCTCAGGTGAAGCCAGGCAACACACTGCTGGATATTGCCGGAGCGATCGAAGATGTCGCAAAGGCGGCAGGCTATAGCGTTGTCGAGGACTACGTCGGACATGGGGTAGGCCGTAATCTGCACGAAGCGCCTTCGGTGTTCAACTTTCGGACGCGCAAGCTGCCTAACGTTAAGCTGCTGCCAGGAATGACCTTGGCAATCGAGCCGATTTTGAATGCCGGTGGCAAGCATACGCGGACGCTGAGCGATCGCTGGACTGTCGTCACCTTGGATCGCTCACTCTCGGCGCAGTTTGAGCATACGGTGCTGGTAACTGAAACCGGCTACGAGATTCTGACGGATCGGACTGGGTTATAGGCGCTATCCACCGGATCCCAGGGTTCTTGACAGCGTTCAGAAGACGCTGGAAGAACCGACAGAACCCTGGGATCTAGCGGCACAACTACAGACTTTCTAACGCTTCTGCTCCTTGCCTCCGCAGCAACATTCCCAATCCTCTGGGGGCTTCAGGAGCTGCTGGTGGAGTTTCGGGCTCGGGTTCCGGCGACGCTTCTTCGCTTTCTACTTCTTCGACTTCAGCAGGAGCGTCAAGCGTTTCTTCGGCAGGTTCTCCAGAGTCCGTAGGTTCTACTGCATCTTCAGAATCCTCAGAGTCCTCAGTTTCCGTAGGTTCTTCGGCAGATTCTGGGGTCGTATGAGGTACTGCCTCCGATGACTGGCGCGGATCGGCAGGCCATATGACAACCACGGTTGTTCCACCACCATCGCCAATACTCACAACAGACGCAAATAGCTGTGGTACGCCATCTTCTGTCAGTTCGTAGAGAGGAGCCCCTTGATACTCCTCACTCGCTAAATTAGCTTCAACCCCGTACAGCTCTGCCAAACTCTCTGGCGCAAGATCGGCATTGCGTGTCAGTAGGAAGGCTGTTTCGGCGCCATCCACTGGCACAAGACCATTCTCTGGGTCAATCGCGGCTAAGAAAGAACTTCTATCAATGTTCTCGGGCCAATCGGATTCAGCGATCGCGGCTGCAAAGTCGGGCGTGTTGTTGATACTGCCAAAGCTACTATCGCTGAGATTCTGTTGACCTGTTGCGAGTAGCTGTTCTTGCCTAGCTGGATTGAAGGCAAGATCCTGAGACTCTGGCGTATCACCTGGCGTATCAGTGTTATTTGCTGAACTACTATCAGAGTCAGGTTTCGGTGGGGTATCTGATGTCGTAGCGTTGGCATCAGCCGACACGACAACAGCTTCAGTTGGCAGTTTGCAATTGGAGCTGTACCTGACTGGAACGATGACTGTGTAAGCCCGCGTTGTTTCGGCTTCAGGAAAATTGTAGCTGTCGATTACTTCCTTGGAGCGAGCATCGAAACTGCTGTAACCGGTCGAACGCAGCTGGTCAGCTTCGCCCACTAGGGTGCCATCAGGAGCTAATACAACACCCCACCAGGCATCTTTAGGCTGTATGGGCAGACAAATATTGAGGAAGTCGTAGTCCACCCTTTTACCCAGTTCGCCAAAATTAAATTCGGGAACATCAATTTCCTGTGACTCTTCTGATTGGGGGGATGACTGTGACTCAGATGGCTCTGCTTCCACGTCGTCTGAGTCAGATGGTGTTTCTGAGTCTGAAGGCTCCGGCTCTGATTCTGCTTTCGGTTGAGCACCTGCTTCTGGTTCCGCTTCCGACTCGGTATCGGGATCTGTATCCGTATTGGATCCTGATGAAGTTTCTGCTTCAGGCTGTTCTGACGCGGGCGCTTCAGACCCCGATGGAGCATCCGCTTCGGGCTGTTCTGACTCGGACGATTCTGATTCAGGCTGATTGGCGGCTGAGAAGTCAATTTCGTCACCCGAGGCGACTAACTGTTCTACCCACGCTGCTTTTGCTGCTTCTGCCTCCCTTTGAGACGTCGATTCTGGCCCAGTATAGTTATCCAACAGGTCGAAATAGGCACTAGGTAAATTGATAACCCCCCGCGGCGATTGACAAGCTGCTGCGTCATAATCAACTTCAACATTGACCTGATAGGCGGTAGGCGCTCCCGCGTCGGCAAAACTATGCTTCTGAACCAGGGTTCTGGCAGCTTTATCAAATTCGCGATAGCCAGTGGATTGCAGCGTCTGTTGATATTCGTCAAGACTACCGTCAGTTTTAACGAGTACCAGCACTTGAAACGGATCAGGCGCACTGGGTAGACATATCCCTGCTGCGTAGGGAACTCTCTCAGACAGACTAAGTGCCTGAGGGTCTAACTCAGAATTGGCTGTGCCACTTTCAGCAAAGCTGTTCAGCCAATCTGTCTTAAGCTCTGCGGCGTTAGTAATCGTCTTGAGCCCCCGATACCCCTCAAACACTTCAAAATATTCTTCAAACGCAAGTTCAGCTTCGGATTTTAGAGGGGGAGTAGGGAGGTCTGGGACGGTTGCATTTGCGGCAGCATTGTTATTGCTGCCTGTGCCGCCACGGTTGTTATTACGACCGCGATTAGAGCCGCTGTTTGTTGTTTGGCGCGTATTCCCACCGGTGTTGTTCGAGCGCGTATTCCCACCTGTTCGGTTATTAGGTTGAGTTGCTCCGCCTGTTGCGGTATTGCCACCACCGTTTGGCGTTCTTACATTGGGTGTTGTGCTTGGGGGCGTAGCTGCTCCCGAGGGGCTGGGAGCTTCAATCTTAGTGAGTGCGATACCGTCTTCTTCTTCAGAGGCTGGAGGAGGAACCAGATCGTCTTCCGAAGGAGCAACCGGAGTGAACAGCACTAACCCATGTAATCCAAGCGATGCCAATAACATGGGGGGCAAAAACCATCGCCAGTACTGGGGCGATTTTTTGCGTTCAAACGAGGATGGGGGAAGTACGCTGCGATCGCGAGTCATTTTTCTGAGGAACGAGACTGCCTGCTACACACCAGTGAATCAACCAACGACGATTTTCCTGAAATACCACTGCATTGAAAACAAATTTTCCAGTGGACTAGTAAAATGGAACCTTACATCGATACTAAGCTCATTGCGATCTAAACCTCTTCACTTGAATCTTAAAGGTAAAAGTACCGCTCTCTGCGCGCTCACCCACTAACACTTGGATCGGATGTCCAAAAAATCAGGAGACCGCTGGATCCCCCAACCCCGATGGGTATCACTGAAACAAACATAACTGGCTCGCCGTTTTCTTCGATTAAATAAAGCGGTTCACCACAATACGGAGCAACCGGAATAATATCGGCTTCAGGATATGTCGCAGGCAGATCCTCCTGGACGATAAGCCCGTTGTTTCTTAGAAAGAATTTGAGTAGCCCTGCCTCTGGCCAGAGTTCGTAATGATTGCCGGGAAAATCAAGCACGGCAAAGAAACAATTAACCTTATCTGTATCCCATTCTTCTGGGCCTCCAGGAAGACCCACTACATTTCCTGGAAACGCATCCGTCTGATCAAACTCTCTGTTGATATCGCCTGTCCTTCCTATCACTTCCTGCTGTTTAGCAGGATTAAAAGAAGGCGTTTGTTCGGTTTCTTCGGGGAACTCCTCGGGGACCTCTTCGGAAAGAAGTTCCTCAATTTGTTCTGGATCAGGAGGAATGTCAGGGTTCGCAGGGGGAGGTGTTTCTGGAGGAGGCTCCTCTGCAGCTGGCTCCTCGGGAGGTGGTTCGGGTGGTAGGATATCTGACACAGCGAGGAGATCAATTACCTCTTCCTCTTCAGGTATAGGCTCTTCTTCCGCGACTTCTTCTTCGGGAACAAGCTCTGTGGTCGGAAGCGGAACAAACAACAGCCCGATATGCAGAACAATAGACACCCCCATCAGGGGCGCAACTAGCCATTGCCAGCGCCAAATCGATTTGCGGCGGCGTGGAGAGGACTGGGTACCCACCACCTTCGTCTTTTCTGCAGTGTCTGGGTTAGACATGCGCTCCTGCAATCCTGTGATGCCTTTGCCGATCACCAACTATTGAAAATTTTAGGGAGAGAATTAGCAGGATTGAGTATTTATTAACACAGTGGTAACTGGGCGCTGAGAGTGCA
>JBCBJE010000232.1:0-7348 GCA_038523735.1 Cyanobacteria bacterium J06626_18
CTACCAAATCAATGCCTAACGACTGGTAGACGGGACGCAGATATTCTGGCAACGCAAACACTAGGCCAAATTTCCGAGCAATGGTGTTGCCAACATCGCTGAGAACTTCAAAGGTTAGCTCATTCTTTTCTTGGGTAGAAAGGGAGTTATCGGGTGTTTCGGGCGCGATCGCCACTAGGTTGGCTCCCGCAGCTTGAATTTCAGGTAGTGCTTGCTGGAGCGCCCGCAGCTCTAAATTACAGTAGGGACACCAACCACCCCGATAGAAGGCAATTACAACCGGTCCCTGCTTGAGCAAATCTTGAACTGTAACGGTTTCACCCACGGCGTTCGGCAATGTGACCGAGGGAATCGTGTCACCAACCTTGAGGCTCCGGTCTTCGATGCCGAGTTGAGCGATGTCGTCACTGGCCTTTGCCATGGCATCTTGCACTTCTACCGGTAGTTTTTCCCGCATCTGGTCAGCGAACTGGGCAAGGTCTTGAGTCAAACTCATGGAATTAAGCTCCAAACGAACTATCTTTATTTTGGAATGAACGTTCTTCATTTGAATGAGGATTTCCTGAGAGGTTGAGTTAGACGGCGTGCTTACAGCACCTGCAAAATTAGCTGAGCGATCTGGCGCAGGGCTTCTGGGTCAGGATTCACTTTGGCCATCACGCGCAACCCTTGCAGGCTGCTGGTCAAGTATTGGGCGATCGCGCGAATATCCTTATCAGGGCTAATCTCGCCGTTGTCCTGAGCCCGTCCCAAGGCCCGGTAGAAGGCATCTTCAACAGCACGCAGACCGCGACTGAGACATGCTGCCGCCTCCGGATCGTGGGCGGCTAGCTCGACAATAGAATTGGTCATCAAGCACCCCCGGCGCTGCGGGTCGGTTGCGGCGCGTTCAGCAAAGGCTATCAGGTGGGCTTCGATCGCAGCTCGGGCTGCGCCGGGAGCCTGCAGGTGAGCTATCGATTCTTTCCCGATGGTGCTGCTGTAGTGAGCGATCGCGGCTAAAAAGAGGTGACGTTTATCCTGAAAGGTGCTGTACAAACTACCCCGATGAATGCCCATGGCGTCGATTAAGTCTTGCATGGAGGTGGCTTCGTAACCTTTCTCCCAAAACACTTCCATTGCTTTAGTAAGAACCTGTTCGCGGTCAAATGCTTTAGTCCGGGCCATCGCTATCACCTCCAGGTGTAGGATAGCAAAATTAGAACAATCATTCAAAAATCCTCAGTCAAGTGCTCCTCAAAGCGGCATTGGTAGAGGGGGCATTTTCTTCGCGGCTGGCTGCTGACAAATATCAGGCAGAATTGCTAAAACAGAGGCGATACTGCTACCTGTAAATGCCCTATGCTAGAAGCCCTATCGCTGACTGCTGCCACTGCCCTTGCCAAGATTGTGCTGGATAAATTTTTTGATGGTGCGGGCCAAAAGCTGGAAGAAACGGCCACGCAATTAGGGGGCACCGTGGTTGAAAAAGCCAACGCGAAAATCCTACAGCTTGGCACCCTGATTTGGCAGCGCTGCTTTAAGGGCAAACAGGGCGTCGATAAACGGCTGGAAGCGGCTGCACGGGGTTCGCAGCCAGATATCGAAGTACTCCAGACGTATCTGGACAAAGAATTAGATGAAGGGGGGCCTTTTGCCAAGGAGGTCAAACAGATTGCGGGTGAAATTCATCAGGTCGTGTTTGAGATGAAGGATGTGAATGCAGAAAACGTACAGCAGAATTTTGGTGGACAAAACCTGCAAGTAAACGATCCACAAGCGCCTGTAGTTCAGGCTGAAAATAGCCCCATCACGATTAACTACAATTAGCTGCCAGCGGCGGGAGGGGCACCGCTAAAGAGAACTACCCCAAAACCCAATCCAGATTATGGTCTGGAAAACCTGGTCGCCCGCGAGTTTGTGGGACGACAGCATGAGCTGCAAGTGCTGCATCAAAAGTTGCAAGCCTCTGATCAGGTTGCTATTGCGGCGTTGGCTGGCATGGGGGGCATTGGCAAAACCGCTCTGGCGCAGCAGTATGTCCGCGCAGCCAAAGACGCCTACCCCGGCGGTCGCTGGTACTTCAAAGTGCGGGAGCAGGGGTTAGTCGCGCAGTTGGTGAATGCGGCGACGATTTTTGGCTGGCAGTTACCGGATGATTTGACCGATGACCAGGCTCGAGTCAACTGGTGCTATGACCAGTGGCGGAGTCACTATCCAGGATCACGGCTGTTGTTGCTGGATGATGTGCAGCAATATCGCGATGTGAAGCCTTTTTTGCCCGTGGACGATCCTAGTTTGCGGGTGTTGATGACCTCACGGCAGCGCTTTGGTAAGCCCGTGGATCGGCTCGATTTAGGGGTGTTGCCGCTGCAGGAAGCTGTGGCCTTGCTCACCCGGCTCATTGATGATGCTAACCGGGTGAGGGAGCAGCCGACGGCGGCAGCGCTGTGCGAGTGGGTAGGACGATTGCCCCTGGGAGTGGAACTGATTGCCCGATATTTGGCATTGCATGAGCACATGACCTTCGCCACGCTGCAGAAACGGTTAGAGACTAAACGCCTAGAGGCCAGAGCGTTCCGGAATCTGCCGGAGGAGATGGCCTATGAATATTCAATTCAGGCAGCGTTTGACCTGAGCTGGCAAGACTTACCCCCTGAGGCGAAGACGGTGATGGGGCTATTGGCGATATTTGCGCCAGCACCGATACCGCAGGCGTTGATCGAGGGAGCCCTACCGGAGTGGGATGAAGAAGATCTGGAAGATAGCTTGGATGCCGTGCTCGTGCAGCGTAATCTGTTGCAGAGTGATACGGATGGCAGCTACCAGCTACATCAGCTCCTGCGCGAGTTCACGGTTACAAAGCTAGAAACAGACCTCAGCACAGAAAAGTTATTTCTACAAAGAAGCGTAGCCCTAGCAATGACTCGGTTCGCTAGCAGAATTGAGCCCATTGTCAGAGTTAATGCACGACAGTCCGTCAGTCTGGCAATACCCCATTTAGCGTTGGTGGCGCAAACCCTAATTTCTGTTTTGGCAGATGATGAAGATCCGGGTTGGATGTTTACAGGGTTGGCTCGGTTTTATGAGAGTCAAAGCCTGTGGCCAGAAGCCGAACATTGGTACCGCGAACGATTAAAAATGTCCGAGCAGCGGTTTGGACCTGACCATCCTGATACCGCAACGAGTTTGAATAATTTGGCGGGACTGTATCGTTCGATGGGTCGCTATAGCGAAGCGGCCCCCTTTTTTGCTCGCTCCTTAGAAATCCGCGAAGCGCAGCTCGGGGTCAATCATCCTGCTACCGCAGCGAGTTTGAATAACTTGGCGGGACTGTACGAATCGATGGGTCGCTACAGCGAAGCGGAACCTCTCTTGGCCCGCTCCTTAGAAATCCGCGAAGCGCAGCTCGGGGCCGCCCATCCTGATACCGCAACGGGTTTGAATAACTTGGCGGAGCTGTATCGTTCGATGGGTCGCTATAGCGAAGCGGAACCCCTTTTGGCCCGCTCCTTAGAAATCCGCGAAGCGCAGCTCGGGGTCAATCATCCCGCTACCGCGACGAGTTTGAATAATTTGGCGTTGCTGTACAAATCGATGGGTCGCTATAGTGAAGCGGAATCCCTTTTGGCCCGCTCCTTAGAAATCTGCAAAGCGCAGCTCGGGGCCGCTCATCCCGCTACCGCATCGAGTTTGAATAACTTGGCGTTGCTGTACAAATCGATGGGTCGCTATAGCGAAGCGGAACCCCTCTTGACACGCTCCTTAGAAATCTGCAAAGCGCAGCTTGGGACTGCCCATCCCACTACTGCGATGAGTTTGAACAATTTGGCGGAGCTGTACAGTTCGATGAGTCGCTATGGTGAAGCGGAATCCCTTTTGGCCCGCTCCTTAGAAATCTACAAAGTGCAGCTCGGGGCCGCCCATCCCACTACTGCGACGAGTTTGAATAATTCGGCGGCACTGTACAAATCGATGGGTCGCTACAGTGAAGCAGAATCTCTCTATGTCCGTGCCATCAAAATTTTTGAAAAGAGTCTGCCTCCTGACCATCCTTACATTTTCACGGGAAAGGAAAATTTCCGCTGTCTTCTCCAAGCAGTGATCAATGCCAACCAAACGAACCAGCTTTCGGATCATCCCCTCACCCAAGCCCTGCTGCGGGATCTCCAGTCTTCCTAGCGACCACACCAAGTTCCACCGTCAGTGATTGCCGCGATCGCTAACGCCGTCCTTAGAACCGTTCCTTGTGTTGTAACCACCGCATACCTTGGAGTAACTACTGCGTACCGTGAGGTAACGACCACGTATCGATGTCGCGACGCTCTACCCTGGGGGAGTAACTTTCTTATCTCTGATGCTGGGTTTCGTACCTCAACCCAGCCTACGATGAGCAATCGCACTTGGCGCTCAACTTTTCAGAGAGAGCCTGCTTGTAGGTAATGGAGAGATTTTCTTCAACGGCAACACAGCCAATAAATCCGCTTTCCTTAAATTTCTGATAGGCGCTTTTCTCTGGTGTTGCTTCTGGTTGAGCAGGTGTTGAATAGCGCTTCTTAAGAAGCTCGATAAAGTCTACCAACAGACTTTGGGCTTCTTCCGGTAGGGCTTGAATGTCTTTTTGAAGCTCTTCTATGGAAGGCATGAAGATCTCCTCAGATACATATCAACAGTTCGAGTGCAGTCAACATAATATTGTGCCTCGTTATCTACGCTTGCTGCGGGAAAGCAAGCAAGGGTCAGAATACTCTTGAAGGAGAGCAAGCCCTACAGGAGGCAGGAGGCAAGCTCATGGAATTTGTGAATTATTGTCTGTCAAACTTTGTTCTGAACTCGTGTAGGCAATCGTTGAGTAGGGCGGCCAAGTCTTCTGCTTTCTTGCCGTAAGTATCGGGCAGGGCTCCTTCACAGCCCGCGATCGCCGACGCCACCTGATGCCCCATCCGCGATCGCGCGTAGGTAGGGGCGTAATTGAAGCCGACCATTCTTCGGATGGGCAGGCCGTTTTGCCGCATGACCACCACAAAGAACTCATCCACATCGTCCAAGGGAATCACTGTTTCGCGGAACATGTTGCAGCAGGTGATGCCTTCGTGGCTAATGCGGAGATACGTGCTGTTAGGTAGGAGTTGGACAATACCGACCAGGATACCCAGAGCAAAAAAGGCGGCGATGAGATAACCCACCCAGCTATCAGTTACCCCCATCCAGATGCCAATCGTGACAAACAGCGAAGACAACAGCAAAAGCCAGAACGCAGAGAACGCTTTTGGTCGTAGCGTTATCGTCTCAAAGGTGGAATTCATAGTGATTTGAACAGTGAGCTTTCTACGAGATCTCCCGCTTTAGTTACACAACGGATGTAGGAGCTTTTGCAGAAAGATTGTGGGGAAAGCCGTAGCGCACAGGTCACTCAACCCTACGCTAATCTGGACACGCTGGTCAGTGGCGAAACCATTCAGTTTGACTGGAAAGCCATACCTGACTGAAAAGCATTAATGTAAGCAAGCATGCAGGAAGCACTTTACCAACAGGGCATCGCCAGAGCCAAAGCGGGGAACTATAGTGCCGCGATCGCAGCGTTTACCCGTGCTCTGCAGCATCAGTTCGACTTTGCGGATGCTTATTACCAGCGAGGGTTGGTCCACTTCAAACGGTGCGATTTCACGGCTGCCATTGCTGACTACACCAAAGCCCTGCAGCATGGAGGAGACGACGCGGGGCGATACTTCGCTCGGGGGCTTGCCTATTTGTCGGCCCAACAGCCCGATGCCGCGATCGCCGATGCCAAACAAGCCATTCTGCTCGATCCAGCCTCAGCCTCGGCCTACAAGCTGATTGGCCGCGCCCGTCAACGACAGGGCGATGACCAGAAGGCGATCGCCAGCTACAAGAAAGCTGTGGAGCTTTATCTCGATCAGCGCGATATTGAGAGCTGCCGCCGCTGTCTGGGTCACATTCGGAAATTGCAGGCGCAAGATCAACCGACGCCACAGCCTTCGTCTTCATCCAGCACTGCATCGGAGTCAGCTGCAGGCGCTCAGACGCCCCTCACTGATCCTGATGAGTTCTTGAAACGAGCGATGCAGAAGGCACAGCGAAAGGATTATCGGGGCGCAATGGAAGATTTGGATTGGGCCATCCAAATTGATCCACAGGACGCTGAGGCGTATGCCAGCCGAAGTCAGGTGCGGGCTGACTTTGGCGACTTTCACGGCGCGATCGCTGACTTGCAACAAGTCGCAGTCCTGTCTGCTAACCAGTCCAATCCGGAGAAGGCTCAGCAACTGCAGGAGACTATTCAAACGCTGCAAGCGAAAGCCAAGCAAGCCGCCGCTCGAACCCAGTATTATGGCGCAGGTTCGCAAACGACTTATCCTGATGTGGAAGTTGGTAGACCTAGCCCTGCAGTGCAAAGGAAGCTCTTGCGGCTAGTCGGCGACGATCGCAAAATTGCCGTTGGTTTGGTGAAGCGTCTTAAGCTGAAGCATCCTGGCAAACCCGATGACTGGTACTGGGAGAAGGCTATTTATGATCTGGGGCGCGATCGTTTATAGAAATTCCGTCATGGTTAACTGCCAAGCACGAAACCAAAGCCTGTCAACCCAGTCCATAATTACAGCGATATGTAATCAACCCCAATGAATCCGACCAGCATTCCGACCCTCGAAGTTCCTCAAGCCCTCATTGCGACGGAGCCCTCCGAGGCAGGTGTTTTAGAGGCGTTGGCAGAGTCCGTCGGCACAGCTTTGAGCAAATATCCTTACTATGCGGTGGTCAGTGGTTATCCAGCTGTTGAAGATCGCACGAACCTGGTGAGCTTAGCTGAAGCAATTGGTGCGATCGCTCCCAAAAGTCTAACCTCAGGATTCGTTCACTCCAGCCAACGCAAAGTCTCTTTCACAAAAGTCCGCATCAATTCCGCCAAAGGCACCGCTGGGGGAAGCGTCACCCAATACAGCCGCACCCATTTGCCGCTGCCGCCCCACACCGACTCATCCTATATGCCGCGACCCCATGAGCTGGTGGCGTTCCAGTGCATCATTTCAGATTGTTCAGGCGGCGCATCCATTATGGTGCCCGCAGAAGATCTCTTACAGCAGCTTGACCCTGAAGTAATAGAACTGCTACAAGCTCCCGTTTATCCATTCGGTGAACGCTTGTACCCAATTCTTTTGGGTGAACCCGATGACATCAAGATCCGGTATTACCAGGCTCAAATTGAGCGGATCCTAAAGATGGGAGCAACGCCGCTGTCCGACTCACATCAGGCGGCTCTGCAAGCGTTAGATGGCTTGCTGGAGCAACCAGATCAGCCCCATCAGTTTCACCTGCAGGCTGGGCAAATCGTACTGATGCACAACCACAA
>JBCBJE010000233.1:0-7320 GCA_038523735.1 Cyanobacteria bacterium J06626_18
CATACAGGGTGGCAAAAATGGGAATATTATTCTTCTTGTCTCCTAATGCTTCTCCCGCGTCTTTACCGGCTAATGAGCTATCAATAACCCCAACAATAGTATAGCTTTCAGAGTGTCTGACTAGACCTGCGGCAGTTTTTCCATCTACCAAGCCAAATTCTTTCTCACAGTAAACTAGAGCTGTTTTTTTGATGATTGTCATTCAACTAATTTCCTTCAGTTCATATCGAAAGACCCCAAGAAGCATAAGAATCTTCTTGAGAACTGTAAAGCTTCTCTAAAATCTCAGGCTCTATTTATAGGCAAAAAGCGTGCTCCAACTTTGCCTAATTTAAGGCTCTCAATTTATTTGTTTCCACTAGAAAGGTATGCAGCAAAAGCTATGCAATCAATCTGGTGAATTTTTTGGAAATTCTAAGTGATGCAGGTTCTGCAACGAAATCTCGAGTCCTAAAGGTATGCAGCGAAAGCTATGCAATCAATCTGGTGAATTTTTCGGAAATTCTAAGTGATGTAGGTTCTGCAACGAAATCTCGAGTCCTAATCGAGTTTTAGCCTAGACTAAGCGTTCATCAACCATAACACAGATTACTATTTTGCATTGAGTAGCCTGACAAATCGCTAAATCGGACGGAACAAAATTCGTCTGTTGTGTGTTTCAAAAATTGTCGCCGTCTGGTTAACTCAATCTTCTGCTCAAGCTTAGTTGAGGCACGATCACAAGCTTATCTATCAGCATTCAAAGTCAAAGTAGTGTGAGCTCTTTGGCTAGAAATACTGTGAGGACAATATTGGGTGGCAACAATCTACAATAAGTTGAGAATCACTGGGAAAAGACAATGACGTTGTCAGAATACAAATAAAGAAAAACGATCGCACCCAAAACAAGATGTGATCGCTCAACCAAAACATACAAATAAGCGGAAAGAAAAGCCCCTAATTGCTGTAAAGAAACTCAATCTCAGGGCCGCCTGGTGTCGCAGGCGCACCGGGGATTACCTCGATAACAAGCCTCAGATTAGGTATCGGGCTATCGCCGCTGTTTTGGGTTAGCGGAAAGTTGAACTGCCAGGGATCGTTAGCTTCCTCACACTGACCAATCGCACCTGTAAAGTCTATGCCTCCCAGATAAAACTCATCGTCAAAGTCGGCTTGAATATCGTCAGACTGGTTGTAAGGAGCATCGTCAATAACGACGTTAGTTATGGTTTGCCAGGTGAAAGACTCTGCCTCCGTAATCCTGAGTCCGCAAAAGTTGGTCGGGATGCTCATTGTGCCATCGTTATTGAACACAGACTCGGGTAACACACCAATCGGCAGCGTGATTCTAGGATGGTCGAGCATCGTGCCAAAGTCGACAATGATTTTGTCGCCATCTGAAATCTCTAGCCACGCTGGGAGATCTTCAAGATCAGCATCGGAATCAGGAATTTCGTCGTCAGTCTCTTCATCGTCAGGCGGCGTAGGCGACACCTCAGAATCTAGCGATGTCGAAGATCCATCAGTCAGAAAGATTTCCAGATCTTGGGTGCGTTTGCCGTCTGCCGTTTGCTGCTCACCTAAGGTCGTGAAATCTTCGAAATCGCGAGGCGTGGAGAGTCGGCTTTCGCCATCGCCAGAGGCCCAGACGCCGACAAACTGCTGGTTCCCAGGTTCACCAATGCGCTCTACATCGATCAGCTCCAAGCCATCGGCAAGCATTTGGTCACGCAGGGCGCGAAAGTCGCTGGGTTGGCGCGGTGTCGTGAAGAAATTAGAGCCCGTGCCTTCCCGCCAGAGTCCGCGATATTGCAGTTCGCCCTGATTGCTTTCTACTTCCACATCTACCAGGCGTAGACCTTGAGCGGTGAATTCATCGCCGAGGGCTGCAAACTCCTCAGCATTACGCGGCAGGGATAGCTTTTCCTCGCCACTGCCCGATCGCCAGACGCCGATAAAACGCCGTCTGCCATCAGCGGCTTGGAAAACTTCAAAGTCAATGAGCCGTAGCCCTTGAGATCGTAATTCTTCGCGCCTTTCCCGAAATTCTCTCCGCGTCATCGGGCCATCAAAAATGTTGCCGTCCGAGCCATTAACCCAAATGCCGGTGTAAATGCGATCGCCATTGACTTCGGCTGTCTCGACATCGATCAGGCGCAAACCCTGATTCGTCAGTTCCTGTCCTCGCTGAATAAACTCGGATCGATTGAGGGGTTCCGTCACGATATTGGACCCGGAGCCCGAGTTCCAGACTGCCTGATAGCGAAGGGCTGGGGCGTCTTGAGCGTTGGCTTCGGTCGCCATGCAGGTGAGTAATAAGGCCGCGATCGGCAGCTTACGAAGAATGCGATGAACCGTCTTTGCGTGAAGCATGACTGTTGCTCCTGGAGTGATGTGTTTTTGAAACAGTCATCAACCTGTTCCATACGTCACTCAGAGCGGTGAGAGCGTTTTATGCAAAATAAGGTAGAGCGATCGTTTTGCCGGTGATACCGATGGTGACCTTACAACTTCGTCAGTTAGACATCCCTTGAGGAAAAAGTCTGTTGCTCCGCGATGTGTCTCGGAGTGAATTTGAAGCTATCTTGGCGGAGCTGGGCCAGCACCGGAGCATAAGCATTGCCTACGATGATGGTCTGCTGGAAATCGTGGCACCGCTACCTGAGCACGAATACTTTAAGCAGTCAATTAGTATTGCAATTGAAGATATCGCTGAAACCTCGGAGCAAGACTATGAGAGCTATGAGTCTGCCACTTGGCGGCGACAGCCAAAGCAAGCAGGCATAGAGGGGGATAACTGCTTTTACTTCCAAAATGAAGCGCGGGTTCGTGGCAAGTTTGATTTTGACCTGAACCAAGATCCGCCACCAGATTTAGCGCTAGAAATTGATGTCACACGGAAGTCGTTAGCGCGGTTTCCCATCTACGCTCGGCTCGGCATTCCCGAAATCTGGTGCTCTGACGCCGGTGCGCTGACGATTTATGTTCTGCAGCAAAATCAGTACGTCAAAGTGGATCAAAGCCGGGTGTTTCCTTCGCTCAATATTCAGGTGCTACCGCAATTGATTGAAGCCCATCGCGATCGCGGCTGGCTGGCTTTACGGTGAGCGGTAAGGGAATGGGTGAGGCAGCAGGGGAGTGGAAGAGTAGGAGGATAGGAGGGTAAGGGAGTAATGGGGTGATGGGGTAGTGGGGTGCAAACCGTAGGGGCCGGTTTAGGCAATCGCTCAGCGGGAAAGCCAACCTTTCTCAATCAAAACCTGCCCTGGCCGACGTGGGAAACAGGAAACAGGGTGGGCTTGGCGCAAGTGTGTGTTGTGTCACAATGGCAGCAACTCAACCGGGCCATAACGATGAATCCCGATTTGTTAGATCTAAACCTAGAGCGCCTGCCCGGCTCCGAAGAGCTACCGGACTCTGACGATACCCCAGTGGATAACGAAAATCAGAATACTCTGCCTAACTGGCTGTTGGCGGTGCTGGAAAATATTTGGGGCGATCGCCAAGATTGGTACTTTGGCGTCGATATGGGCATCTACAACCGCGAAGCGCAAGCCAAAAGAGCACCTCTGGTGATTCCTGATGGCTTTTTGAGCTTGGGAGTGCAGCGCCATAAGCGTAACGGGCTGGGCCGGTTGAGCTATGTATTACAAGAAGAGAATGAGATTCCCCCCACCTTAGTTTTGGAAATGGTTTCTCAGACTTACGGTAAGGAGTATGAAGAGAAGCTGCTCAAGTATCGCCAGTTAGGGGTCAAGTACTACGTCATCTATAACCGAGAGTACACTCGCCGCGATCAGCATCAGCCCTTTGAAGTTTATAAGCTCGTGGATGGCCGTTATCAGTTGCAGTCGGGAGAACCTTTCTGGATGCCCGAAATTGGCCTAGGCATCGGTCGCATGCGCGGTGAACTAGGAGGAATTAATCGCGAGTGGTTAGCCTGGTACGACCAGAATGGACAGCCCTATCCTTTGCCCTCACAGTTAATACGTCAAGAGCGGCAACGGGCGTATGTCGAGCGGCAACGGGCGGATGTCGAACGGCAGCGGGCAGATACTGAACAGCAGCGGGCAGATACTGAACAGCAACGGGCGGATGCGGAAAGACAAGCTCGATTGCAGGAACAACAGCGGGCTGACCAGGCCGAGCAGGAAAAGCTAGAGTTGCTAGCAAAGCTAAAGCAGCTAGGCATTGACCCAGAGCAACTGTAGGGGTAATCGGATATCTGTTTGAGCCGGGACGTTCTGGCTGGGTGAGGAGTCAGGAGTCAGGAGTCAGGAGTCAGGAGTCAGGAACCAGAATCCAGTGATCTTCATTCAGCAAAAAAGTTCTGCATTTGCATAAACGTCTCTAAATCGACCTGAGTGATGGGCGTAACGACACCGTTCACTTTGGAGATTCGTTTTATGTCTGCTCTCAAACTGCTTTCGCGGCGCTACAACAAAGCTGTTCTGGCGATCGCCCTTGCGATCCTGACTGCCATTACTGTGTTTGTCCCTGGCGCGATCGCGCAGCGCCAAATCGGTCCCTACCTAGTAGCGAAGTCAGATTGGGTCACCATTGGTGCGAAACAAACTGGATCGTTATATTGGCAATGTTCTGACGATCGCTATCCCCTCAGCGCTGGATTTGAAACCGAGGCGGTTGGGGGGAATCCGTCAGCAGGCTTCAAGATCATTCATTCCTATCCCGATTACCGCACCTGGAATCTGCGACTCCGCAACTCTGACGATATTGATCGCAACGTCAAAATGTATACCATCTGCGGTCAACTTTAGCGATCGCGGACCCTCGGCAGGTTTCTTTCACAGAACTCACGCAAATTCTATTTCATTGACCTAAATCGAGGGTTTGCAGGCTTTTCAAAGGGTGCTAAAAAGTGGTTGAAGGGCTGAAAAGCTGCGATTCCGCAGGATTAAAGCCAAACCTTAGCATCCTCTCGTATTGTCTGAGCTATAAATCCATGAACTGAAAGCATCTACCCGCGGGCTTCTAAAGTTCAAAAACTGAAATCCAAAATCAACACGCGGCGAAATTTGGTCAGTGGATCAGTATGATTTGGTAAGAATCATCTGAGATGCAAAGGCCAACTCCGTAAACAGTAGAAACGCTGTCGCTTAAGGCAAGTTGATGGCAGCACCCTCAGGTAGTGCTTATGGAATCAGAACTGGAGCAACTGCTGTATCAGGCTCAGCAGGCGACCGCAGCGAAGCGTGCTCAAGCCCTGTCAGCAGTGGTGGCGGTGCTGATGCGATCGCAGCTGTTGGGTCGTCCGTTCAAAGCGGAGCCGCAAAATCCCGTTTATCGGGATTTGCGCGAATGCCTGCGACAGCAGATGCTGGTGGAGGTAACGGCAGCAGTTGATCGGTACCAGGGCGATCGCGGTTCGGTCTCGGAGTGGAGTACCGCCGTACAGGCAACCGCCCTACGCGAAGCTCTGACGGATGACCCGCTCAAGCAGCTAGCACTCGAAGCCCAGCGGCACCCCGCCCGTAGTCCGCAGCGGCAGCACGCGCTGACCCAGTTGATTGAAGCCATTCGGCGATCCGGGCGACTCGCGCGTCCCCATCGCAGCAAGTTTGCGCCCGCCTTTTACGACCTGCTCTATGAGGAGGCCGTGAACCAAACCCTGACTTACGTGTGCCGCAAGATTGAAAACTACGACCCGGAGCGAGGCACGGCGCAAAAGTTCATGAACTGGGTCAACTTCCGGCTCGATCGCCAGATCATTGAGTGCCGTCGTGATTTTAACGAGCAGGACGCTCAGAAACTGCCGAATCTGAATGACCTGGAGGCGATCGCGGCTCCGGCTCCGGAACCATCCTCACTCGCGAATGAGGTGCGAAACCATATCGCTACTGACCCGGAAGGCGTGTTTCAGTCAACCCATATCCGGAACCATCCTGAAGCGAGTTTCCAGGCGATCGCCCTGGCCCGATTTGCCGAACGAAGTTGGGAGGACATTGCCCATGAATTTGCCATCAAAGTCCCCACCCTCAGCAGCTTTTTCCAGCGCTGTTGCGATAAGTTTGCCCCACAGTTTCAGCGCCTACTATAAGGTGCTGCCCCGTTCCACCCGCGAGACCACGACCATGAGCGACCTGAGCAACTTATCGGCTTCTTCTCTGCCGCTAGCGCTGACGGCCCACCGCCGCGCCCAAACCTTTCAGCGCCGCCACTCGCTACCCGCAGTGCAAAAGCGCGTCTACCTCAATACCTTGGCTGCTTACGCTGGAGCCACCTACCTGGAGATGCGAGGCTACGACATTGACCTGAACCGTAGCTACAGCCAAGACCCCGCTCAGCAAACGTTGATGGATGTGGCCGATATCCTGGTGGACGGTGTGGGACGGCTGGAATGTCGCCCCGTACTGCCAGGGAATACCGAAATGACGATTCCTGCTGAAGTGAGCGGCGATCGCATTGGTTACCTCGCCATCCAGCTCGACGAGTCCCTACGTCAAGCCACACTCTTAGGATTTACAACCACCCTACCCGTTCCGTCCCAAGACCTGATTTCAATTCCACTCGCCGATCTCCATTCTCCGGAAGAATTGGGAATTTATTTGGAGCAGCAGGCTGCCGACACCCTGCCTGTACGCCTCAGCCACTGGCTGCAGCAAACCATCGAAACCGGCTGGCAAGCTGTATCCGACACAGTAGCAGAACTCACCGCCCCAACCCCCACCTTCGCCTTTCGCAGCTCATCCACTGCCGAAACCAACGCAGCGGAAGCGGACCTCCAGCCTGTTCCTGCCATCGGCCAATCCAAGCCCGTCACCCTGGGTACCGGCCCCGACGCCGTCACCGTAACGCTACTGGTGGGGCTCATTCCTCAAGCCCAAGACGATATCGAAGTCTGGGTGCAAATCAGCCCCGCTGCTGGACAAACCCGCCTCCCCACCGCTCTCCGTCTAGCCATCCTGGACGCCTCCGACGCCTCCGTCATGCAAGCCGAAGCCCGCGACACCGAAGCCATCCAGCTCAAGTTTATCGCCGCGATCGCCGAACAATTCAGCGTTCAGATTGCGCTGGGCGATCGTACCTTCACTCAATCCTTTGAGGTGTAGAAAAAGAGTTCTTGGTTCTTGGTTCTTGGTTGATCGTTGATGGTGTTTATCGGTAATCGGTAATGGAATGGGCCACGTGACTTCCTCTTTGCCTTTGCCCTTTCTCCTTTTCTCCCTCACGCCCCCTGCTTCCCCTGTTCCCTCCGCTCCCACCCCACCACCTACGACTCCATCATTTTGACTGTGCATTGCTAAGCGAATGGCACCCTACATTTTCCACTCCCCCAACACCCCCAGCCCCCGCCCCGCACGCGAACCACCACCCGCGACC
>JBCBJE010000234.1:0-7317 GCA_038523735.1 Cyanobacteria bacterium J06626_18
ATGTGTGGGCAGGCAATTCCAATGCTGAGACAGCACTGCAGTTTCTCCAAAAGGAAGATCCACACGCGGCTGAAACAGGCAGTATCGACTTCTATTCCGGCTTCGTTCTGAAAGGACAGACGCGGAAGTATTTTGAGTTCGGTAATTTGCTGGAGCCCGCATATCGCGATCGCATGTATCAGATGATGGACTGGCTCACAGAAGCCGACCCCCTCAGCCGTGAGTTGGCCGCGCCCCGCAAGTTTGCCGAAGGGTCCCAAGATGACTGCACCACCCTGGTAGACTGCCGCAATACAGACAACCTGCGGGCCATGCGCGAAACCTCTGTGTACCTAATGGCCGAAACAACTGGCAATGAAGCGACCCGCCAACTCTACAAAGCCCATCTAGAACGCTACGTCTCCACTCTGCTGGATATCGGCATGGGGGAATGGGACAGTCCTACCTATCATGGCCACACGACGGCTGCTTATCTGAATCTCTACGATTTTGCCCAAGACCCCGAGGTGAAACAGCTTGCTAAGGATGGATTAGATTGGCTGTTCATCAATGCAGCTCTACGATACTGGCGAGGCGATTGGGTGGCTCCGGCGAAGCGCGTGCATGGCGACGGTGCTAAGCGGTTCTTTTGGCTCTATTTCGGCGACGCCAATCCTCCTGAGAAGTCGGAAAAAGACTGGATTCATGCGCTGGCGACAACGTATCAGCCACCCGAGCTTGCTTTGCAAATTGCCCGTCGCGAGTTCGTCAAACCGCTCGAAATTCGGCGCATCCATCCCCACTACGAGAACTGGAAACCCCAGTTTTACGGCCCTGCCTTTTATGAAACGCTCTATTTTGGCAACACGTTTCAGCTAGGTAGCTTAGCGAAAGGGACCGGGGGGGATTGGCTGGGGTTTGATCTGCATGTGATACACGCAGCCGGGACCGATAGGCTCGAAATAGGCAAGAGTGACAACCACAGCATTGCTCAGCATCACAATTTGGTAATTTGGTCTGGGCAGGCAGCTCCTGAACTGACTTTGCCAGGAGGACGTGTGCAAAAGCGACGCGGCATCACGTTTGTCGAAACCGAGAAGACGTGGCTAGCTATGCATTCCTTACCGCAGGGGTTTGTCCTAGAAGTCGGTGAACAGGCGACTCATGGTCCCTTTGAAGCATTCAGGAAGGGCGTGCTGGAGCGATCGCGGCTCATAGTAGAAGGCAACAAAATCACATACCAAGGCTCTCAGGGTAAAACTGTAGCCCTCCGTCCACAAGGGGGGAACTTACCGGAAGTTTGGCGCGATGAGGTTCTGCACGACTGGGCAAAACATACGGATATGGAAGCGTTATATCAGGCATTGGAGGCGACCGGGGAACGGGTTACTTCAAGCAACCCGTTCCCTAAGATCGAGCGCTTAGAATTGCCTGCACCAACTCTTGGAATCCTTGGACTTCCGCTCCTTTCGTCGTTAGAGCAGGAAAGTAGCGTAGGCGATCGCGATAGTGCTGCACGTTAGCCACTCCGACCGAAAGCGGGAAACGCTGCGGGTCAAACAATCCTTCATCATTGGGACTATCGCCCACCGTCACCACCTGCTTAGCAGAAATGTGAGGAAACTGCTGCGCCAGAACTGTTTGCAATCCCACTCCTTTATCTTGGGCAGCCGGTCGGATGTGGCACTGCACGGTGCTGTAAGTGAATCCCCACCCTACTGCCCGGCACGTTGCGTTGATGCCCTCTAAATCAGACGGACTCAAGTCACCAATGTCGAACGTCCAGTCGGTGAGGCGAAACTGATTATCGGAAGAGGGCTGGAGCTTGGGAAACTCTTTGCGAATTGCCGCAAACATTGCTGCCAGCTGCGTGCGATGCTGCTCAACAGCAGGCATCTCGATCAGCCAACTGGGCTTCAGTGTATCTTTCGGAATGAAAACACCACCGTTTTCCGCGATCGCGCCGACGACAGGTAAATAGGCCACAACTCCTTGGACCCAACCGGCTGACCGCCCCGTTACAATCAGCATCCGGAGACCTGCCGCAGCAGCGGCTTCTAGCACTTGTAGTAGCAGCGGCGTAAATTGACCCTGTTGGGTTAGGGTGCCGTCCATATCAGTCGCAATCAGGTGAATTCTGGTCAGTGCCGAGCGCGAAGAATCATCAAAAGAGATCGGAGAATTTTCCATAAACGTCCTACACTTTGGTGATATTGCAAGGGTTCGGGCCATGGCATTGCGTTCACCAGATCAGCGCAACTATTACTATCTGATTGAAGCTGCCCGCACAGGGATTCACAAGCCAATTTTGGCGGCTCTCTATGCGGCTCATGGGCAACCCCCACTGACGGATGGCGAAACAGGTTTAGGCATCGCGCCTGTGAATCGCATTCCGCCCTCTCAGGTGAACACGTTTCCCGAACAAGTTCAATACGCTGCCAACACAATTCGTAGTTTGACCAACCAACTCACCGCTGAAGGGTGGCAGGGCAAAGATATTTGGGACGCAGCCGCTGGACGCTATGGCGATCGTTTCTTACGCCGCGTTGCCGAAGGCTACACCCCACCGGCAACCGATCTGGCTGCTGCACAGTTGGAACCCAGCGATGAAGAAATCCTTATCGAGGCATACCTAGCTGACCTCGAAACAGACTATCGAGCTGAAGAACTGCCCCAGAATCTTGCCTATCTAGACAAGGCGCTTCTGGCTTTTGTTGAACGGCTACCGGCCAATTACGACCGGCTGCCCTTTCAGCGTCAGGCGTTGCTAGAAGCCGTGCGCCTATGGCGCAAGCTAGATAACTATCAGGCAGTAGCGCGTGTTCTGCAAGTACCCGATGCCTCGGGCAATGTCGACGAAGCTGCTTTAGATAAGGCACTCGTAAACTTTATCCAGCAAGCTGACCGTTACTTTTCCGGCTATCCTAACCAGCGCGAAGCGTTTATCCGTTTAGTTCAATTTTGGCGACAGCTCGACTCCCGCGAAGCTGCTATTAAGTGGCTAGCTGAAGCTACCCCTTACGACAATGAATCAAATCTAGCAATCATCGATCCGGCCCTCATAGCATTTGTGCAGCGCATTCCTGAGGCGTACCGAGGACGCGGTGATCAGCGATTTGCCTTAACAGAGGGCTACCGTCTGTGGCAAGGGTTAGATTCTCGGACTACCGCAATTAAGGACTTGGGGCTAGATCCGCAAGCGCTCATCAACAATACCGATGATCCGGCTGCAATGGCTCAAGCCGCAGCTCAAATCGATCGAGCACTTCTGGATTTTTGGGCAACGGTACCCACCCAGTATTCCGGAACTGTGGATGAGCGTGAGGCTATCTTGCGGTTAGTGACAATTTGGCGACGTATGGAGGGTCGTTTACCTACCATCCAGTCCTTGTTTGAAGATCTGCGGCAGATGGCACAGGCCAATCGCGATTCCGTCGAAGCGATGCCCCCACCCCGCCCCGCGCCCTTGCCACCCCGCCCGGATCGCTGGACACCCAACAACATTCAAATTGGCGTTTCGATTGTGCCCAGTGGCAACTTTACCTGGGCCGAGGCGACTCGCGGAGGGACACGGATGCCGCCTGACCAAGCCACAGTCAACGCCATTGTGCGAATTGCCCTGCTAGCCCAAGAAGCCCGCGATCGCATCGGGCGTCCCTTTTTTGTCACCAGCTGGTACCGACCTCCAGAAGTGAATGCACGGGTTGGTGGAGCTTCACTAAGTCGGCACATTGTAGGCGATGCAATCGACTTTTATTGCGACGGATTAACAGGCCAGCAGCTTTACTGGGCACTCGATCCCTGGTGGCCTGGAGGTCTGGGTCGCTACACTCACTATCCTTATCTTTGCCATCTTGATGCACGCGATAGCCGAGCTCGTTGGTTTTATTAAAGAAAGCATCGGGTGAAATACTTGTCTCAATCTGGAATGGATAATAGACATGAGGTAGTCAAACTCACTATCGAGCCCAAGCTGCTGTGTCAGTTTATCCACCACTTTACGGAGCCATAAACTAAACAATCTTTATCAGTAGATATCCCGAACACTCATTGCCTATGATTACGCCAGACTTCCCAGTGGGAATTCTGGGTGTATCGGTTGAATCACCCTCTTGAGCTATGAAATCTTCCCTTGCACCGATACAATCTATCCTCGCTCAAACGACGCCACCGGAGCCAGTTCCCACGGTAGCGCCGACGTCCAAGCTATGGATGGGAACGTCGGGCATCTTGTTTTTATTGCTCATCGGCACCAGCATCTATGCCCAGATGCAAACAAAGAAGTTTCGGAAGCAGCTCAAGTTCGAAGAGTATAAAAATCGCGAGCTTCAGAAAAAGGTCAAGATGGCCTTAGGCACCATCACGAAGATGGAAAAAAATCCTGATCTGATTCACTCCCGCGAGTTCAACCTCGATTACCTACGGATGCGTATGGATGAGGAACTCTTTCACTTCCAGATTGTGAATCAGCTAAAGGTGAAGGTAAAGCAGCAGCTCAGTGTTGCCATGCGACCACGGCAGGCAGAATCTGGCATGGTAGGGATCGCCAGCAAACCACGGCAGGTTGACCAGATCTTTGACGTAGTCTACAAGACCAGTGAAGCATTGGGAGCCAAAACGCGCGTCCTGTTTCGGATCGAAATCAAGCTCGCCAAACTTCCGACTCAATCAACCTCCAGCACGATTAATCAAATCATCGACTGCATTGAAACATTTCTCAGTCCCGAAGCTGAAGGCGGCACCTGGCAGCCCACGATTCAAGGGCGTTTAGCCAGTATGCAATGGGACCAAAAGGCAAAGCCTACGCCACTACTGATCCTCGAACAGTCCCAGGAAGGCGTGAACGTTACCCTACGCAGCAAAAACCGCATCAAATAGAGACGCGATTAATCGCGTCTCTAAAAATCATCATTGGGGTACCACACTCAGGGTCGGTGCCGTCAACGGTTCCGCCATTGAGGAATCATGCTCACGGGCATCCGCCATGTCTGCGACAGTAGCATCGCGCAATTGTTCGCGCAGGTCAGGCATCACAGCTAAGGCCCTCGTCCAGTCAGGAATCTCAGTACTGACAGTATCTTTGAGGTATTCTTCCCCAGCCTGGCAAATTACCTGTTCAAACTGCTCTAAGGTAACCTCTTCTTTATGGCGATCGTAGTCAATACCGTTAAAGCGAGCATCCACAAAGTATTGGCGCGTAAGATTCTGCGCTTCACGACGGAACTTAACACGCAACGCCCGAATGTGGTCTGGCGAAATTGTTACTTGCTCGGTCTCAGTTAATGTCCGTAAAACAGATTTCAAGATGTCACGACACATCTTTTGCAGTCCTTTATTGGGCAAACTCCCCATCACCTGGTGTTTGTGCTCAAAAATGCCTAAGTCCACTTGGGCTATCCGCTTGAGCGCCACATTGCGGTATACCTCCGCTAGGAGGCCAACTTCAAGACCCCAGTTAGCAGGAATTCGAGTGTTGAGCGCTAAGTCACTGGTCAAGGCAAATTCACCTGACAGCGGATAGCGATAGGCATTGAGATAGCGTAGGTAATCGCGATAGCCAAAAAGCTCCATGAGAGACGTGATGAGAGGCATCACAAATAAGCGGGTGACTCGACCATGCATCCGGCGAGGAGCATCGCTGAGACGGGTGTAGTAGGCCTTACTGAAGGCAATGCCAAACTCGCGCTCAAGCAAAGGGAACAAAAGCTTGAGAGGATAGGTTTTGTCGTAAGTCACAATATCAGCATCATGGAGGGCGATCGCAGCTCCTTCTAAGGACGCCACACCCAGCCCCAGCCAAACCGCACGACCTTTCCCACTATGCTGCATCAGGTCCAACCCTTGCTCCTGCAGAGTGGCAAAAATTTGGGTCAGCCGTGGGCCATTTTCCCAGAGCACATAAGTGGGTTGCGGCAGAGGACTAAAAAATTCAACCGCCTTTTGGTATTGCTGCTTTGTCTCAGCATAGAGACTAATCACGACCGTGTTGACGAACCGACAGCGGGAGAGATGATCCCGAATTTGAGTCAGAGCGGGGCGCTCTAATTCTTCATACAGCGACGGAATTAGAACAGCAGTTGGCAGCGATTGACTGAGTTCCGTCAGGCGATCGTCGAGACGATCAATGTCACAACCTAAATCGTGGATTGTCGTAATCAGATCTTGCTTGTAGTCCACCCAACATCTCCTTCACAATAACTTAACGATGATATAGAGTCCTGCGAAATTGAGATGTCGGAAGCGCTACTGCTTTTTTGCCCCTCAAGAGGCACTAGCGCAGCCAGCCCCGTAGCCGCGAGGCCACCTGAGGTCGCCGTAGCTTACGCATCGCCTTAGTCTGAATTTGGCGGACTCTCTCACGTGAGAGATTGAACATACCACCCACTTCTTCTAACGTATGCGTTTCTCCAGTTGCCAAACCGTATCGAAGGGTGATGATGTCTTTCTCACGCTCGGTCAAAACCTCTGCAAGTACGCTAGTGATCTCATGGCGCATCATTGACTCACTGATTTTTGACTCCGGCGACTGGGTGTTGCCATCTTCCAGAAGTTCCATCAGTTCAGTGTCTTCACCTTTACCAACCCGATGATTCAGGGATAAGGATCGACGGCGCACCTGCTGCAAACTCCGCAGCTGATCGGGAGCCATATCCAGCGCTTTTGCCAACTCTACTTCAGTTGGATTCCGCTGCAGTTCACGACGCAATTCGCGATGTGCTTTTTTGAGTTTGTTGAGCTTTTCAACAATGTGAATCGGGAGACGAATAGTCCGAGCATCATTCGCGATTGTCCGGGTAATACCCTGACGAATCCACCAGTAGGCGTATGTCGAGAACTTATAGCCTTTGTCTGGATCAAATTTCTCAGTCGCTCGGTTGAGCCCTAGCGCCCCTTCCTGAATCAAATCCAAAAAAGGAACTCCTCGATTGAGATATCGCTTTGCAATCGAAACGACTAAGCGTAAATTAGAACGAATCATTCTTCGCTTAGCCGCTCTTCCGTGATAGAGCTTCTGGCGAAGTTGAGCATCGGTCAAACCAAATGCATCGGCAATTTCAGCAGCATTTGGCGTTCTTCCTTGGTCTTTAAGCCACTGCTCTCGCAGTTCCTCTATTTCGCCCAAAAATCGAACCTGACGAGCTAATTCAATTTCTTCAGTTGGTTTGAGCAACGGGTAGCGCGCCATCTCTTTAAAGAAGGCACCGACAGCATCATCCGTAATCGTTTTTTGATAGCCAGGTAAGCCAAGTTCTTCCAAAGAATCTCTAGAGGAGTAATGAGCAGTGACCTCACTATCTTCCTCCCAAGCAGCTACATCTTTCTCCGACTTGGAGGATA
>JBCBJE010000235.1:0-7316 GCA_038523735.1 Cyanobacteria bacterium J06626_18
CACAACGGTCGCCTTCAATGATACGCACCCTCTTATCCACACTACGCAGCGCCATGCCATGCCGACTCCATCAGCGGTCGGCCATGGCATCGGCGCTGTTTGGCTATGCGAGAGCGTATCAGTTTAGCGACGGCAAACCGTCTATTGAAGGTAGTTACGCAGCGATCGCCGAATGGATTAATCGCGATAAAAGCATCCAGAGCGGGAGATGTCGGGTTACCCCAACACCGATATAGAGAAAAGCAAACCAACTTTCCTCACCCCCCGCTTCTGGCTATCAGGAGCGGGGGGTGTTGTTTTGAGGAGTTTACGCATGTCAGTCCAGATATCCAAACAACCCCCACGGGTTCTCCAAAACTCAGTGGTGGTGTTTTCCAAAAACTACCTGCCACTCGCACGCATTACGCTCAAGCGGGCTGTCGTACTCCTAGTAACAGGCCGCGCCGAATCACTGGAGTTTGGCGGTACCCAACAGTGGGAAGTCCGTTCGCCCAACCTCGTACTACAGGTGTCGGAACACATCCGTCTCATACGGGGCGATCGCGAACGGCACTGGAAAGTCCCCCCTGTGAGCCGTCGTGAAGTGTTCCGCCGCGATCTACACACCTGTCAGTACTGCGGTCACACCAAACGACTCACTATCGACCACGTCATCCCCCGTTCTAAGGGCGGTACCCACACTTGGGACAACGTTGTGACAGCCTGCGAAAGCTGTAACTCAGCCAAGGGTAACCGGCTCTTACACGAAACCAACCTGACGCTGAAAGCCAAGCTCAAAGCCCCCATGCACCCGGCGATCGCCTTCGCCGAAGAGTTCTGGAAAGAACAGCCCCCAATTGACCCCTGACCCCAAGCACGCAAGGAGGCAACCCCGATGTTGAAGTTAAACTATACCGAAATCGGACTGTACATGGAATGGGTGATGACCTCGCCCGAGATGGTGATTGCCCAGCGCGTGGTTCTGGCGACACGGCTGTCTCAGTCTTTACACGTTGAACCGGGCCATGCATCCTTCCTGCTACCGGCAGATACGTCTGAGTTAGCGCATCTGCAAGCGGCACTACAGAAGGATCACAACCATACAGCAGCGGTGCTAACTGTGGATGATGCATTTGTCGAAGTTAGCCTGCGCGGTAGCTGGATTGCTGACAGCCAGGAAGCTCACGAGGGTATGTTTTTGACCGCCATGAGCGATCGGGCTGAATCCCTCATCTACAAGCTGTGGCAAATGGAACCCATCCCCTAGACCAAGAAAAAAATTGTAGTATACCCTTGACACTTTGTAGCATGTTTGTAGTATAATTGTAGTATAAGCGCGGCACTCCTTCCTCAAGGCTCTGCCGCCCTCCGAACCTTGAAAACTGAATACTGCCACCCTTGGGGATGTAGCTTAGCGTGATAAAGCAGTCGCCTGTCCAGCGAAAGATCGTGGGTTCGAATCCCATCGTCCCCGTATAGCGGTGTAGCTCAGGAGGTAGAGCACCAGCAAACGTTGACTAGCTGGAGGATAGCCCCCCAGGTGTTTTTACGGCACGTAAGGGGCAGCCGGAAAGCCAAATTTGCAGTGCACCTGACGAAGCAGGGATGTGAGTCGGGGAAGCGCGTTTTAAGGCTCCGGGTTACTCGCGGGTTCGAGTCCCGTCACCGCTATTGATAGCCTCGTGGACGAATAGATAAGTCGCTGTGATTCTCAGTCATAGAGAAGCGGGTGCAACTCCCGTCGAGGCTTCCAATTTACGCTTCTACCAAATTTCTCTAGGTAGCCAAGCAGGAAGGCGCTGGTCTGCAAAACCAGAAATCGCGGGTGCAACTCCCGCCCTGGAGTCCAAATTCAATGCAGTGTAGCTCAACGGTAGAGCAGCGGCCTCATAAGCCGAAAGGTGCGGGTTCGATTCCCGCCACTGCGACCACATGCACAGATGGTGTAACGGCAACATCACGGTCTCCAAAACCGTTGTTCTATGTACCCTTCGGGAAGGCTTGCGCCTACGAATCCTAGTCTGTGCGTTCTACGTCCGTGTCGTAGAAATTTTCTGGTGCCGTAGGCAAATCGGTAAAGCCGTCGATCTTTCAAGTCGATGTTTGCGTGTACCGCTTCGCGGAAGCAAGCTACAACTCCCGTCGGCACTGCCAAATGGGTAGGTATGCAAATGGCTGAAGCAGGCTGCTTGTAAACCAGTCGTCCCCGACCGTTGGGGGTTCGAGTCCCTCCCTACCCACCTGAGTAATTCGTGGAGAGTAAACCGATTAGGCGATCGGCGCTGTTTGCTAAACAGATGGGATTCAAGTCTGTGGTTCAAGTCCACTGCTCTCCGCCTAATGAGAACGTGGTGTAACTGGATAACACATCGGTCTACGAAACCGAAGAATGAAGGTTCAAATCCTTCCGTTCTCGCCATTGTATGGAGGATACCGCTAAATGGTCGGCAACTGGTCTTGAAAACCAGGGTAGTCCTTGGGCTAGGGGTTCGATTCCTCTATCCTCCGCCAAAACGTATTCATTTCTCCCCATTCACAAGGGGGAGTTAGAGGGGGTTCACGGGAAGTTGGTGAAGCTGGTGCTCATGTGCCTTTGAAAAAGGTGAGAAGACGGTTCAATTCCGTCACTTCCCACTGTGTTGCCCCATAGCTCAACGGTGGAGCAGGCGGCTGTTAACCGCAAGGTTGTATGTACCCTGCGGGAAGGCTCACGCCTACGAATCCTACTGGGGCAGCCATTCATTGCCGAGTGGACGACATGGAAAGTCGCTATGACTCTGAATCACGGAGATGCTGGTTCGAATCCAGCCTCGGCATCCACAGTTGTAAATTTTGGATTTTGGATTTTGGATTTTCCCGATTGAAAATCCAGTTTTACAGGTGCTTTCGGTACTTAAATTTGTCATCGGACTAGCATCAAACGATTTCGTTGGGAAGTACGCAAATAGGCAAAGCGGCTTGACTTTGAATCAGGTGTTTGAAGGTTCAATTCCTTCCTTCCCAGTCGGGGGGCGTGAGATGTGGCCCTAGCCACTCTCTATCCTCCTGTTTATACTCCTGTAGCCCAATTGGCAGAGGCGGCTGTCTCAGAAGCAGTCCACGTGTGGGTTCAACTCCCACCAGGAGTACTCTTCGGGATGTAAGTCAGTGGTCAGACGGCTTGTTTTGGGGACAAGCAGCCGCTGGTTCGAATCCAGCCATCCCGACCATTCTTGGGTTGTTAGCTCAGTTGGCAGAGCAGCCGCCTTTTAAGCGGCAGCGCGTAGGTTCGAGACCTACACAGCCCACTAGATTTTGAGTTAGGAATTTTGGATTGAGTGCATAAACTCCCAATCTCAAAATCCAAAATCTCTAGCCCCTGTGACGGAACGGCAGACGTGCTGGTTTCAAAAACCAGATTTTGTGGGTTCAACTCCCACCAGGGGTATGGATGCTCCTGTGGCGGAACGGCAGACGCACTAGATCGAGAATCTAGTTTTTGTGGGTTCAATTCCCACCAGGAGTACCAAGCACCGGAGGCGGAAATGGTGACGCGCGCACCTGATTAGTGTGTTGTAGCAGGTTCGATTCCTGCCCGGTGTACCAACTTGGGCTGTTAGCTAAGCGGTAAAGCAGCCGTCTCTTAAACGGAAGAGCATAGGTACCCTACGGGAAGGCTTACGCCTACGAATCCTATACAGCCCACTGGATTTTGGATTGGCGATTTTAGATTGAGTGCGTGCTCCTTTCTTCAATCTGCAATCAAAGATCCCCAGCCCCTGTGACGCAATTGGCAGACGTGTCCGACTTAAAATCGGGATTTTTGCGAGTTTCTCCTAAGGGAGACGCTGCGCGAACGAATCTCGCCAGGGGTATGGCGGAGATGGAGCTATGGTGCGCTCTGAGGTCTCATAAGCCTTCACATACCAGGTTCGAATCCTGGCTCCGCAACCAAATGCTGGTGTAGCTCAATTGGCAGAGCGCCCGCCTTGTAAGCGGATGGTTGCAGGTACCCTCCAGGAAGGCTCACGCCTACAACTCCTGTCACCAGCTCCACGTCGCGAAAGTGGTGCAGCAGCTAGCATCCCTGGCTTCCAACCAGGAGACACGAGTGCGAGTCTCGTCTTTCGCTCCAAACAGTGCGGGTGTGATGTAGCGGTCAGCATCTGAGTCTGCCAGTCTCAGCGCATGGGTTCAAATCCCATCACTCGCTTTGGGGGTCCTGTAGCTCAACGGTAGAGCAAGCGTCTTACAAACGAGAGGTTGTAGGTTCGAATCCTACCAGGACTACCAACCAAAGGCGTGTCGCCTAATGGAAGGGCATCGGTCTTCTAAACCGATCTGTGTAGGTTCAATTCCTATCACGCCTGCTCTTGGGTCTGTAGCTCTAACTGGGAGAGCGCCTGTTTTGCACACAGGAGGTTGTGGGTTCGAACCCCACCAGTTCCACTGTGACCGAGGCCGAAGTGGTGGAGGCGCTGGTTTGTGACACCAGTAGTAGCGAGTTCAACTCTCGTCGGTCACCCCAAACGACAGAAAACATATCACCGTCCCTTTCGATTCCGCTCAAGGGACGATGTGCAAATCACACACACGGAGGTGAGTTTAATGACGTTACTCAGCACCACCCAAAACGGCTGCAGTACAACACTTTAAATCGCAAAAAATATGAGCGAACATCGATTAAGCGAGATTGTGATCGAACGTCCTCGAGGTGGTATGAGGATGAGTTCTAGAAAGTTGAAGGGTGTCAAAAAGCGTCTGTATAAACTCACTCAGGAGGCTAGCGAAGATGGACTACTCAGTCCTTATTTGATTAAGACACGAGACAAATCCAAGTATCTGTCTGATCACTTGGGACCGCTACGGCGATTTTTACGATCGCACGTCGGCCAACCCTGGAACGACGTTTACAGCAAACTGTGTAAACAGTTAGATACCAACACAATGGCGGGACAGCATGTTCTGAGCCACGTGTGGGACTATGTCGAGCGACACACTGAAATGATCGATGGCGTTTTGTATTGTAAACCTGAGTGGGGACGCTTTCATCCTCTGGAAGGTCACTATCGCGATCGCTTCTACGTTCATCCCGAAACAGGCATTCTCTGTGCCGTTGAGAAGATACGTCGTAAGCAAAAGCCAAGACCTCGAACTGATGTCTTGATAATCGATACCTACCATCAGTATCGCAAGTTGAATGACATTTGGTATTTGGTCACGTTTGCCGAATTTCCAGCGGCGATCGCAGACTCCATAACCGATATCCTACGAGGAAATGTGTCCTATCAAAATGCAGACTACATGACAGGACGCAGAATCTACGCTGTCAGCAAAAAACAGTGTAATAAAAAGGAAATTCGCTTTATCAAGAGTCAGCTATCCAAGCTGTAACAATTCACTGCTTTAGCAAATTCATAGGAGGTGAGAATCATGAAACGCATTAGCCCAAACGACAACATGAATCTCGAAGACATCCTGGAAGATTTTGATGAAACTGACGCCTATTGCTTTTGAGACCTCTAGCAAGCGTCGAAAAGGCTATCCTTCCGAGAAAGCCGTCAAACGCGGTGTCCGAATTGTCCACGGTGATAAAGAACTGCAGGAGAAACTTGGCAATAATGACCTCTGTCCATGCGGATCCGGACACCGCTTTCAAGCGATGTTGTCGTAACAGCGGTCGCTACGACGGTAGCTTACGCAGCTACTACTTTTAGGGCGTAATGTAGCGAAAGCTGGGAAACAGAAGAATTAAAGAACCAAGAACCAAGAACCAAGAACTAAGAACCAAGAACAATGCCCTATAAAGAATTACCCTTATCAACCGACGTTCCAGTGTTGTCTTGGGCAGGTCATGAACTCGCCCCCAACGAGACCAAAATGGCTAAGAATGTCGCCTCCCTACCCTTCGGGCATAAGCACGTGGCCCTCATGCCCGATGTTCACTTGGGCAAAGGAGCCTTGGTCGGTTCCGTCGTGGCAACCAAAGCTGCGATCGTTCCGGCAGCGGTGGGTGTGGATATTGGTTGTGGCATGTGCGCGATCGCCACCCCGTATCAGGCCAATCAGCTAGAGGGCAAGCTCAAGCAAATTCGCTCCGAGGTGGAAAAGCTGATTCCCGTCGGCTTCAATCAGAACAAGGAAGTGGGCAAAGACGTTACCAATTGGCAAGGTTGGAGCGACTTCAAAGCACTGCATCCCAAAGTGCAACATCTGAAAAGCAAGGCCCAAAAGCAGATGGGCAGCTTGGGAGGCGGCAACCACTTTATTGAGCTGTGTTTGGCTACCGATGGGCAAGTATGGCTGATGCTGCACTCGGGCAGTCGCGGCATCGGCAACATGCTGGCTCAGCGCCATATTGAGACGGCTAAAGACCTGGCCAAGCTCGCAGGTTTGAAGCTGCCCGATCCTGACCTATCCCACTTTGTTCAGGGCACTCCTGAATTTGAGGCGTACTGGCACGATCTGCAGTGGGCCCAGAACTATGCCCTGCGGAATCGGGAAGTCATGATGGCGCGATTCAAGCGAGTGGTGGAAAAGCACTTGGCAGGTGGCAAGCCCTTTAAGCCCAAGCTCCAGGTGAATTGCCATCACAACTACGCTGAGCGCGAAGTGCATTTCGGTGATGAAGTGTATGTAACGCGCAAGGGCGCAGTGCGGGCACAGCAAGACGACTACGGCATTATCCCCGGATCGATGGGAGCTAAGTCTTTCATTGTGAAGGGCAAGGGCTGTGCGGACGCTTTCTGCTCCTGCTCCCACGGGGCGGGTCGCCAGATGTCGCGGAACAAGGCCAAGCGCACGTTCACGCTGGAGGATCTGATCCAGCAGACATCGGGTGTCGAGTGCCGTAAAGACGAAGGGGTTTTGGATGAAATTCCTGGAGCGTACAAGCCCATTGAACAGGTGATGGCCAATCAGTCCGATTTGGTTGAAGTCGTCGCAACGCTCAAGCAGGTGATGTGTGTGAAAGGTTAACACACTCCCTCCCAGCGTCCTGTCTCCTTCCTCCCAGCATCTCGCTGGGAGTTGTCGGTAGATATGCCTCTAGTCCGGAAGTCAGAGAGGAAGGCAATCAGGTAGACTTATTTAGCATATGTGGTAACGAGCAAGAAGCATTGGATGAAGGTAACTCTGACTCGCTTTTTTACAGCAATGGAGAACCCGTTCTCGATACAGAGGGTAGACCTGTTACTGAGGAGGAATACAAAGCTTTTTACAATGGAGTGATGGATGAAATTGAAGCAGGTATCAATGAGGAGCGTAGCCAAGAGGGGCTGCCTCCCTTAGAAGAAACGGAAATCTATCCCCTATACCAGCAGGCTAGGATTCTCTGTGAAGATCCTAGTCTATGCACA
>JBCBJE010000236.1:0-7279 GCA_038523735.1 Cyanobacteria bacterium J06626_18
GACCAAATACTGACTCCTGTAAATGTTAATTCGGCTCTTCTAAATTGTGTTAATGCTTTAGTAGTAATACCCACTTATCAAAATGAGTTTCTAGTTCATCAACTGACTTCGTAAATTTCGGAAGCTAAAAGATGAAAACTGCGCAGTATTTTATGACAAGCTGAAGGACATCTATATTGAGCTGCCGAAATTTACGAAGTCAGTTGATGAACTCGAAACTCATTTTGATAAGTGGGTATTTCTACTAAAGCATTTACCCAATTTAGAAGAGCCGCCGGAACCTTTACAGGAGTCAGTATTTGGTCAGCTATTCGAGGTTGCAGAGATTGCTAACTTCTCTTCTTCTGAACAAGAGACTTATCTAGACAGTCTCAAGTATTACCGTGACTTAAATAATGTGGTGAGTACGTCGCGTCAAGAAGGGCATCAAGAAGGACGAGTAGAAGGGACTAAGTCTCTAGTTCTGCGACTCCTCACACGCAAGCTGGGAGACTTAGCCGACGGCAAGTGTCTCAGCTACCTCTAGGGAGTTTAGAGGCGCTGGGAGAGGCGTTGTTCGATTTTGATGGATCAGCGGACGTGAGAGATTGGCTAGATAGTCTGTAATGCGATCGCGCTACAAACAACTCACACCCCTCAAGTAGACCTCATCGATGAAAGACGGCGCTTTTGGTGAAGCGAACAGGTGGGATAGTAGTGGTTTTGCACGATGAGGCGACTACACGCAATTCGATCAGCTAGGACGGACGAGCAAAACTCATAGGTATGAATTTCTAAGAATGCCTCAGGAGAGGTTTGAAACGTAAGCTGCTGCCCCGGAAGAATAACGCGCTCGAAACAACAGCTGGGTGCGTTGGCTATGCGAACAATCTGCAGCTGAGTTGTCTCATTTACATACTGACAAGAAATTTGTTTCAATTTTTCAGGAAGTGCAGGAGCCGATGTGGAGTTCATGAGTTTTGCTGATAATTTCTATCAGCTTTTTGACACTGTCATCAATTTATGACAGCCTCTTGTCTCCAGGCATCAATCTTTTGGTAGAAGGCAGGAAAGAGAATTGACTTGAAATAACCTGGGATCAACTCAAAACAAGGTATGGAAGTCTTAAGCCATAGTTGATTTGGCAGCCAGCATTTTTCCTTAAGCAGAAACTCAAAGCGTGGGTATGAGTGAGGTATCGTCAACTTTTGGCAATGCTTCTATCTAAACGGCGCATGGCCAAGGTAGCTGTAACTCCATGAATCAGGAGCGAAGCCAAGACAACGGTAGTCGTAATCTGCCATAGCGTGCCTATTTCCTCAAACGTGCCATGATTTTGAGCATAGGCCAGATAGTAAAACGACCCAAAGCCCCGAATTCCGAGGAAGGCGATCGCCCGCTTCTCAATGCGCTTAAAGCGTACTCTGCGCAACGACAGCCAACCCGCTAGCGGTCGTACCAGTAGCAAGAACAGTACCGCAAAAATGACCCCGTTCATCGAAGTGAGCTGAATACCGCTAGTTGCGATAAATCCACCCAGCGCGAGCAACAGCAAACTCAGCAAGATATCTTCCATTTGATCGGCAAACTGATAAGGCTTGCGATGATAGCTATCCGCTTTAGCCACATTCTGTCGGCCTGCCACCGCAGCTGCAAAAACTGCCAAAAAGCCATAGCCATGAATCAACTCCGCTAGACCATAGGCGAGAAAGATGGCTGCCATCACCATCAACCCTTCATGCGTTTCCTCCCGTTTAGTTTCATCCGAATAGTGGAAGACATAGTGACTCAGGATCCAGCCCACACCAACGCCCACTAGAGTCCCTACAATTACGCGATAAAGCAAATCATAGGCAAACCAGCCCAGCAGCCAACCTCCTACGGAGCTGTGTTCAGCCAGACTTAAGGCTAGATACACAAAAGGAAAAGCGAGACCGTCGTTCAGTCCCGCTTCCGTAGTCAGACTAAATCGTACGGGGTCTTCCCCTCCTTTGTTGGGCGGTCCCACCTCGACGCTACAGGCAAGCACTGGGTCAGTAGGTGCCAGCAAAGCACCCAGCAATACTGCCGCCGCCAGCGATAAGCCGAAGAGATACTGCCCCAGCAGCACAGCAGCTCCAATCGAAATCGGCATGGCGATCCCCAGCAAACACCAGGTTGAAGTCCAGGCTTTGAATTGAAAAGGACAATCGATCGCCAACCCGGCACCTGCTAGCGAAACAATCACAATGAGTTCAGTCAGATACTCTGCAACTTTTGTATGGATCGAATTAGAAACAGGGTCAATAGGTGGCAGCCCTAGCGGCAGGCTGAACAACAGAGCGGCTGCCAACACATACAAAACTGGCGCGCCAACATAGCGCACCCCCTTAGCCTCGGGTAGCCAAGTTAGCCCGAGCGCAGCCAATCCAAACGTGATGTAAAGGATAATCTTCGGATCCATAATGCATTCATTTAAGAAGCATCATCCATTCCGAGCATCTCTCCTTTGGTAGAGGCTGCAACAAGGGGGGCATCGCTAGAGTTCACGGGTGTGACTGTTGCTACAGCACCCACGTTTTTACAAATCAGCTCTATAAAATGAAAGTCTTACGACTGAAGCGAAAAACGTCCTTACCCACGCCACAAGCATTCCAATGCCCATTTATGAAGGCTCCAGGTCGGCATCGATGCCGACGGCAGTTTCTCAACAAGTGGTTCTTATGACAACTTGCCAAATTGAAATGCACCTAATGAGTAGCAGGAGGTAGATTCTCATGAAAATTTATGGTTTTGGCGCACAGAGTGCTGATGACAAGCTAGCTCCCGTCGTGTTCGAACGACAAGACCCGCGTCCCGGGGAGGTTGCGATTAAAATCACTCACTGCGGCATTTGCCACTCAGATCTGCATCAGGTCCGCAACGACTGGGGAAACACGATCTATCCCTGCGTCCCAGGGCACGAAGTTTCGGGTGTTGTCACGGCAGTCGGTGAGGGCGTTGGCAAATTCAAGGAGGGCAATCGCGTAGGTGTAGGCTGCATGATCAACAGCTGTCAGGTCTGTGATCCCTGCCAGCACGGCGAGGAGAACTACTGCGAAGGTCCCAAGAGCTTCACCCTGACCTACAACGGGACTGCTAAGCCTGACGGGACGAACACCTATGGGGGGTATACGACCGATATCGTCGTTCGCGAAGAATTTGTGCTGCGGGTTCCGGATGCGATTAAGTCAGAAATGGTGGGTCCCATTCTTTGTGCGGGCATTACGGTTTACTCGCCGATGAAGCACTGGAAACTGCAGAAAGGTCAGAAACTGGGCGTTGTCGGCATTGGCGGCCTGGGTCATATGGCTATCCAGCTGGGCAAGGCACTCGGGGCTGAGGTGATTGCCTTTACCCGCAGTTCTGATAAGAAAGACGACATCCTCGCGTTAGGTGCCGATCAGGTGGTGATCTCGACGGATGCATCCCAGATGGAAGCGGTTGCGCAAAGCCTACATCTGATGATCAACACAATTCCAGTGCCCCACGAGCTTGACCCCTACATTGCTCTGATGCGACCCAACTCAGCCCTGATCGTGGTCGGTAACTTGGTCAGCTTCCCGGAGTTTTCGCCCGGTTCGCTGGTTTTCAACCGGATTACGCTAGCCGGTTCGCTCATCGGCGGCATTGCCGAAACCCAGGAAGTGCTTAACCTGTGCGCTGAACACAGCATCTCACCGCGGATCAAGATGATTGGCATTGACGCGATTGACGACGTGTTTGACACGCTGGCGAGCGGCGGTGATGGCGAGTTTCGCCACGTTATCGATATGGAGACCTTACACAATCACGAAACTGTCAAAAATAATGCCGCCAAGGCGATAGCCAACCCTGACCGCGGCGAAGTGGTGAATTGTCAATAAGCGTACTAATGGTGGTTATATAGCTCTGTGCATTTTGGTCAAGTACATTTCGCTTGTGTTCAGGGAACAGGGAACAGAAAGATGTACTTGATGTGATTGCATACCGCTATAAGTATTTTCGGATAGGTACAGCCGCCATAAACGCCAAGGCAGAAGGCAAAAGAAAATACCCTCTGTGCAAGCATACTGGCTTTCCAGATGTCTCAACCTGAGTGCCGACTGCCGCATATTGCACCTGAAGCGGTGCTTAGGACAATTGGACCGCCTGAAATTCTTTTGCAGCAAATTTTTAATTTCTGCCTTCTGCCCTCTGCCTTAGATAGGGCACTCACTGCAGCTCGACCAACACAACTCACCAGAAAGGATTGAATTTTAATGAATAACAACCCTTCCAGCGCTTCTGCCCAATGTCCTTTCCGAGGAACCCGCATTGGCGGTGCCCTCGGCTCCAAGCCGCAAACCGATGATTGGTGGCCGAACCGACTGCAGGTTGAGCTGCTGCACCAAAACTCGCCTCAGGCCAATCCACTACGAGATTTCAATTACCAGGAAGCCTTCGAAAAGATTAACTTCGAACAGTTGAAGAGCGACATCAAAGCGTTATTGACGGATTCGAAGGACTGGTGGCCGGCGGACTATGGCAACTATGGACCTCAGATGATTCGCATGGCATGGCACGCCGCTGGCACTTACCGAATTGCGGACGGTCGTGGCGGAGCGAGTCAAGGTATGCAGCGCTTTGCTCCTATCAATTCTTGGTGGGATAATGGGAACACCGATAAATCACGGCGACTGCTCTGGCCGATCAAGAAGAAATACGGGGCGGCGCTAAGCTGGGCTGATTTGATGGTCCTAACGGGCAACTGCGCGCTCGAAATTATGGGCCTAAAGACGTATGGCTACGGCGGTGGTCGCATTGATGCTTGGGAACCGGACCGTGCCACCTACTGGGGGCCTGAGTTTTGGAACGGCCAGCCGTTTGGAGGGAATGGTAAGCAGGAAAATGGTAAGGAGTACGCCGGTCATCCGGATGAAATGGTCACTAGTGGTATTCGGTGGGTCAGCACGCCCAATGAGGAACATTACGACCTTGAAAACCCGGTAGCAGCTTCACACCAGGCGTTGATCTATGTCGATCCAGAGGGACCGCTGGGCGAAGGAGATCCTGTTGGCTCGGCTCACGACATTCGCGAGACCTTTGCGCGCATGGCAATGGGCGATGAGGAGACGGTGGCATTGATTGCGGGCGGTCATGCCTTCGGTAAAAGCCACGGCATGGTTGAGCCCGACAAGATTGGCCCAGCACCGGAAGCGGCCCCAATCCAGGCAATGGGTTTAGGCTGGCATAACCCTGAAGGCACTGGGTTTGCTGAGTACACCATGACGAACGGAATTGAGGGCTCTTGGACACAAAATCCGACCCAGTGGGACAACAGCTACTTGACTAACCTGTTTAGTTACGAATGGGAGAAGACGCAGAGCCCAGCCGGTTCCATTCAGTGGAAGCCGATTAATCCAGATGCGCCCAAGACGCCCGATGCTCACCGGCTAGGTGTCGAGCACGATTTGATGATGATGACTTCAGACATTGCGTTGAAGGTTGACCCGGCTTATCGCGCGATCAGTCAGCGCTTTCTGAATGATTTTGAGTATTTTAGCGACACCTTCGCGCGCGCCTGGTACAAGCTGACCCATCGGGATTTGGGGCCAAAAACACGTTATCTGGGCCCGGAAGTCGCAGCGGAAGATCTGCCCTGGCAAGATCCGATCCCGGCACTTGACCATCACGTTGTCGACGATGCCGATATCAGCTCACTCAAGGATAAGATTTTGGTAAGTGGACTCTCCGTTTCGGCGCTTGTGTCTGCTGCTTGGGCGTCGGCATCAAACTATCGTGACTCCGACAAGCGGGGTGGCGCAAACGGCGCGCGTATTCGCCTAGAGCCTCAGAAGAATTGGGCTGTGAATCGTCCGCAAGAGCTCAGCCAGGTTCTAGCGAACCTTGAACAAATTCAATCAGAATTCAACAATGCTCAGGCAGGCAACAAAAAGATTTCAATAGCAGACCTCATCGTCCTTGGTGGCTGTGCTGCGGTCGAGAAGGCGGCCCAAGACGCTGGCGTTCCTACAGCTGTTCCATTCACCCCCGGTCGGGTGGATACGACTCAGGAACTGACCGATGTTGAGAGTTTTGAATGGCTAAAGCCAGTTTCGGACGGTTTTCGTAACTACCATAACGACGCGGTTGGTTACAGAGTGAAGCCAGAACGGATCTTCCTTGATCGCGCTCAGCTCCTCACACTGACTGTGCCCGAGTGGACTGTCCTTGTGGGGGGATTGCGTGCCCTCGACCAGAATTGGGATCATTCCAAGCATGGCATTTTCACCGACCGGCCTGGTGTATTGACCAACGACTTCTTTGCCGTCCTAACAAGCATGGACTACGAGTGGAAGCCGGCTGATGAGCACGAGATGACCTTCAATATTGACGATCGCCAAACAGGCGAAACGAAGTTCACCGCCACCCGCTGCGATCTCATCTTTGGTTCGAACGCCGAACTACGTCAGGTTGTCGAGATCTACGGTGCCGATGATGGTCATGAGCGTATGGTCAAAGATTTTGCCGCCGCATGGAATAAGGTGATGATGCTTGATCGCTTCGACGTTCGCGCTTGACGGTGGATTGCAATAGGTCGGCTAGAAGCGGTCTGGGCTGTGCCAGACCGCTTCTAGCCAAAAATACGGAAAGTCAATAAGCGATCCAAAGCTTTACTCGACTGGCACAGATAAGTCGATAAGCTCCTGAGCCGGTTCTTGTTCCTCTTCAATCGTGATACCGCCATCCTCAATCCGAACTTCGGTTTCCGGTTCAGGTTGCTCGTAGACTTCAACCTCTATCTGCTCGCCATCGGTCGAAATACGAGGCTGGAGTTCAGAGTCCTCTTCCGAATCCTCGCTAAGGTCTACCTGGGAACCGCCCAAGTCAATTTCTAAGGCAGAGCTAGGCGTTGCCAGTACGATAGCGAGCCCCGCGATCGCCGATATCACCACGTAAAAAAATCTCAATGCCTTCATAAATACTGCGTTTTCTCCAATCAATTGCTACCTGTAGAACTCAAACAAATATTACTCTGCAGGCACTGTAAACTGAATGACCTCAACGCCACCCACTTTGCGCTCCTGCTGCAGCGTAGTCTCAAAAACTTCCGTTTGAACTTCTGGCTCGGGCCGGCCAAAAATTTCGATGTCTACCGTGTCGCCATCGATGTAGATGGGTTCCAAAACTTCCTCATCTTCGGCATCAGAATTGTTTTCGTAGCTGCTGCTAACCTCAGTGCCAACATATTCCAAATCAGTCTGCTGCGTAGCAAAAGCGGGGCTGCCTGACAATGCTATTCCACCACCTAATATCCCTA
>JBCBJE010000237.1:0-7275 GCA_038523735.1 Cyanobacteria bacterium J06626_18
CCCAGAGGAACACTAATCCCCAAGGGAAGCGCAATCGTCGTCAAGTCAATAGGCTGAGTTCCCAAAACCCATAGGCAGAAGGCAACCGAGAACGCAATTTGCAGCGCTAGTTTCGTCCGGGGCGAAATCCCCTTGTTTGATTTCCGCTGCAGCACTTGCCAGTCATCTAGCCAGCCGATGAAGGCGTAGGCTAGCGTTAGCAATCCAGCAGCAATCACCCCTTGCGACAACCCCGAGAGCGCGATCGCCACAATCACCCCTACAGGGACAAAGAAAATGCCGCCCATCGTTGGGGTACCGGCTTTCTTAAAGTGCGCCTGAGGCCCCTCTTCGCGAATAAACTGGCCGGTTTTGAGGGCACGCAACACTGGAACGACAACCAAGCCAGCAGCGGCTGCCCCTAACCCAGCAAAGACGAGAGGAAAGGTCAGCGACTGCAGCTGGCCCAGTCGACCAGCAAGGCTGTCTAAAACAAGGCTACCTGCCAAAATTCCGACACTGAGCACCCAAAGCAATGTCCATCCTGATAAGGCGATGGGCCTTATCGGTTTGTCCGACGAGAATTTGGCATCCACAACGGCGTTAACTCCTCACACACACGACCATTCAATCACACCACCAGCAGGCTTTTAGCCATCAATCTCGAATTCACACCTAGACATCGTCGTCTTCGTCGAGATCCATATCATCATCAAAGTCTTTATCAGAATCGCCCATGAGATCAGAAATCTCTTCATTATCGGCTTCTTCCTTGACGACCACGACCTCCTCGCGGGGTTTTAGCCGCCCAGTTCCCTCCAACCAAACCAAAATAGAAGGCTCTTGCTGAGTTGGCAGCACATCCGCTGGTTGCCGACGGGGAATTTCACGAAGTGAGGGGTTATACGTCATGGGTACCTGGAATTGAATACAGTCAAAAGTATGGAAATTTCTAACCAAAAGCACGTTTCAACTTCCACGCCTTCCAAAAAGGCAGCCGAGCAGTTTATCAAGTGCAAATACGAGTCTAACACCGGAGACTTAGCTTACAGACCGATGAATGTCAATTGGAACTCACGTAAACTAACAGGTGTGTTCTTGGTTAGATCATAAGTTTACATTTTTTAATATCATGCTGGGAAAAACAGACTTACTCGAGGCGATCGCCCCCACAAACCGTGGACTGCTGGCATCGGAACCTGACCAGCAAGCGATTCAGGCACTAGCAACGCGTCTGGAAGACCGCACCCCAAACCCTAGTCCACTAGAAGCAAAAGACCAGCTAGAAGGCATTTGGCAACTGTTGTACACTACCAGCCGCGAACTTCTGGGCTTCGATCGTATCCCTCTTTACAGGCTCGGTCAGATCTATCAGTGCGTTTATTTGACTGAACGACGTATCTACAATATCGCTGAAGTCGTTGGGCTTCCTTATCTAGATGGGCTGGTATCAGTGTCAGCTCGGTTCGAGGCCGTTTCGCAAAAACGGGTCACCGTGGGCTTTGAAAGAGGTGTTTTGGGATTGCAGCGTCTGCTAGGGTATAAGACTCCAAGTACCTTCCTGCAGACGCTTCAAGCTCAGGATAAGCTGCCACTTTGGCAAGGAATTGATTTTCGCATTGACCGCGATCGCCAGTCAGGCTGGCTCGAGGTTACCTATCTGGATGATGACCTCCGCATTGGGCGCGGCAATCAGGGCAGTCTTTTTGTGCTGCGAAAGGTGAGGTTAGGAATGTGATGAGGACCGCGCAATACTGATGTTGTGAGGAGACGGGAATCAGGAATCAGTAGCAAGCTCAATTCTGACTCTTGACTCATGGCGTCTAACTTCTGGCTCCTATTGATCCTCAACCTACGTCTTGAGAATAGCTTCTACATACTCATAGAGTGCTTCATCTTCTTGCCCCACAAGACGACGGTTTTTGAGGTCGACGAGCGCTGCTGCTAGTTCATCAGCGCGTTTCTTATAGTCTCGATGAGCAGCGAGCAAGTCCAAAAAGGCGGTGTGTTCAATCTGTTCACGGCTTGACTCGTCGGCGGATGGCGATTGAAAGGCAACCTCTTCCACGTCGTACTTCAGAAGGAAAATCAGTGCCTGACTGCGAGCCTGTAGTATTTGCTGTAGCTGTCGTGTATCAAGTGACAGACGCTCAAAGCCAACGGAGCCTTCGATCCGGAGTTCCACAATCGGTCGCTCGTCGGGAACAAGCCGTGCTTGGGCGATCGCCCTCTCCACTTCGGCCACTGCCAGCTCAGCCAGTTCTGTCTCGCTTTCCTCACCCCGCATCATGACTTGCAGGCGCACAATTGATCGCTGTTGATAGTCTTGCTGCAGTAAGGCATGTATGCCAGAGGCCGTTAGCTCAACTAAGTACGCGCCGCGATCGTACTTAGCTTCTTCCACATTGTTCGCTTCCAGAGAACCGGGGTTAAAAATCCAGTCTTCAACGCTGTAGTTCTTGTGAATATGCCCTAGTGCCAGATAATCTACACCTGCTTCCCGTAGCGGCAATAATTCGGCATATCGCAGGGCACCACTGTAGCGCGCAATCTGCCCCTCTAGCCCATGGTGAAACATGAGAACGGTGTGTTCTGGCCCGGGCGGGAGTCCCTGCATCGCCTCAGCAATTTGCGTAATGGCTTGCGCTGCCGCAGCTCCATACCAGGACGATCCCAGAACCCGCACCCCGCAAGGCAAGTCAATGTAGCCTCCCCGCCTATTCTCTTCATCCCAAGGCGCATAGAGCGGCTCACCATCGGTAACATGACCCGGCTCCAGAAGCTTGAGCAGGCCCCATTGCGAAAGGTACTTCAGCCAGCTTGTGGAAGTGCCATAGGGCGTATTATCGTGGTTACCTTCAATCGCCAGCACCGGAATATCGGCTGCCTGCAGCCGTTGCAAGCACAGCTGCGCCTGGTTCAAAACCGCAGGCTGAATCACCCGATGTTCAAACAGATCCCCGGCAATCAATACAAAATCTGCGGCTTCGGCGATCGCGTATCGCTGGATCACATCTGACAACGCGTAGTAAAAGTCCTTGGTGCGTTCAGGACTGTTGTAGCGATCAAATCCTAAGTGGATGTCCGCAATGTGAAGAAACCGAGGCATAAAAGTTGTGTCCGCCTTCTACGCTAAGGTACTTGCTCAGGCCGGGGCTTCTGAAGTCGCTAGTGCTTCCAACTGCTCTTGCTGATCTTGCGAAATGCAGGATTGAATCATGTCATCGATGCCGCCTTCCAAAGCAGGCGCAAGGGAAAAGTTTTGCCCCAGACGATGGTCGGTGATTCGGTTGTCTTTGTAGTTATAAGTCCGAATTTTCTCGGAGCGCGCGCCCGTGCCCACCTGCGATCGCCGCATAGAGGTAACCGCCTCTTGCTGTTCCCGAAGCTTCATTTCATAGAGCTTAGCCCGCAGAATTTGCATGGCTCGTTCTCGGTTTTGTAACTGCGATCGCTCTTCAGTACAAAAGATGCGAATCCCCGTCGGTTGGTGAAACAGATCAACAGCCGTTTCCACTTTGTTGACGTTCTGACCACCTGCACCGCCAGACCGTGCGGTTGAAATCTCAACCTCGGTAGGATCAATGTGAATTTCAACGTCGTCCACCTCCGGCATGATGGCGACGGTCGCGGTTGAGGTGTGTACTCGCCCACCAGCCTCGGTAACCGGTACCCGTTGCACCCGATGGACGCCTGCCTCATACTTCAACTTACTGTAAACACGAGCGCCCTTCACCTCTAAGACAGCCTCTTTAAAGCCACCCATATCAGCCAGCGACTCGCTCACAAGCTGTACGCGCCAGTTTTGAGACTCCGCATAGCGCGAATACATTCGCACCAAATCCCCGGCCCAGATACTAGCCTCGTCGCCCCCAGTTCCAGCCCGAATCTCTAACATGATGTTTTTCTCATCATTGGGATCCCGAGGCAGAAGTAGAATTTTGAGGCGCTTTTCCAGCTCTGCTTGCTTCGCTTCTAGGTCGTTAACTTCCTCAGCGGCCATTTCCTTGAGATCAGGATCGCTGCTCGCTTCCCGATAAATCTCGCGAGCACCTGCCAGTTCCTCTTGGACCTGCTTCCAAGTATCATAAGCAGTTACCGTATCCTCCAAAGAAGAGCGAGCTTTAGCAATGCGCTGAAACTCTTCCGGGTCTCTAGCCACATCTGGATCGGCCAAACGCCGAGTCAACTCTTGAAACGTTTGGTCAACGGAATTTAGCTTTTCTAGCAGATATGCCTCAGCCATGGGAGGTTCGTCACCTTACTCACGAATACTGGATCCACATAAAGGGAATTGAGTCCCCACAAACTGCGGGAACATCCCAGCGCTATGAGTTATCTGTGTCTGCATTGGCATTCGGGTCAGCCATCCCATACTTCCGAAGGAATCGCTCTACCCGTCCTTCGGTGTCGATAATCTTCTGGGTGCCCGTGTAGAAAGGATGGTTGCCAGACCAAACATCAACATGAAGCTCCGGTTTAGTAGAACCTACGGTCATGACCAGTTTGCCATCGCAATAGACCTTGGCCTCGGGATACCATTCGGGGTGAATTTCAGATTTTGGCATTGTTTGCTCCAAGCTTTTTTCAAACAGTTTTGGCTAAGAAGTTCTTTGCCTTCGGGCTGATACAGCATCCAAATTTTTGTAATGGAATTAACGCTTCGAGAATTGAGGCGCTTTCCGGGCTTTCTTCAAACCATACTTCCGACGCTCTTTTTTGCGGGGATCGCGCGTCAGGTAGCCTTCAGTCTTCAACGGCTTACGGTTATCTGGATCAAGTTCACACAATGCCCGGGCTACTCCCATTCTAATGGCATCGGCATGCCCCGTCAGACCACCTCCTCGGACGTTGGCCAAGATGTCATACTCAGCCTCTAGGCCCAGCGTTTCCAAGGGCGCTTTGACGGAGGAAAGGTATGCAGCATTGTATTGCAGATATAGATCGCCTGCACGACCATTTATCGTAATTTGACCATTGCCGGGAACGAGACGGACACGGGCGATCGCTGACTTACGTCGGCCAGTTCCCCAGTAAACTACACGTTCTTTAGTTTCAGTCGCTTGCATTAGGATTCACCTCCGGGAGTTGTAGTAATGACGAGGGTTTCGGGCCGCTGAGCTGCGTGGGGATGCTCAGCACCAGCGTATACTTTCAGCTTGGTGAAGAGCTTACGTCCCAATGCGTTTTTGGGCAGCATGCCTTTCACAGCCTTTTCAATGATGCGCTCGGGGATACGTGCCTGCAGCTGATTGAAGGTTTCCGACTTCATTCCTCCAGGGCGTCCAGAATGACGACGGTAAAGCTTATCGTTAGCCTTATTGCCGGTAACGACAACTTTCTCAGCATTGATAACCACCACAAAATCTCCTGTGTCCAGGTTGGGAGTGTAGGTTGGTTTATTTTTGCCTCGTAAGACCATCGCAATTTCAGTTGCTAAACGCCCTAAACGCTGGTCTGCGGCATCAACGACAAACCACTTGCGGTCTATCGTTTCAGTAGAAGGTACATAGGTCTTAGTCATGGTTTTCCTGGTTCTAAGTTCGAGTCAATAAGCTTGAATAAAGAGGCGAGCAGCATTAAATGGCAATTGGCGAAAGCACCTGAGGCAGACAAAAGTGCGGTTGCGTATCATACCAAACGTTGGGATGAAATGGGAAATGGTCGTAGCCAACCCTTAATAGACAGAGTCCACAGGCAGGAGCTGCATATTTAACACGGTCTCGCTGTTGGCTCTGCCAAAGGTGAGTAAACTCTTCGATGCTCAAGACACCTCGCCCAACCTGAACTAAGATGCCCATAATCAAACGAACCATGCCGTAGAGAAAACCACTTGCCTGAAGCTCGACCGTAACAAATGCATCGCGGCGACGGCACTCCGCACTTTGCAAATCCACCCAGGAATGGGCTCTTCCCGAACCCGCTCGATGAAACGCCGCTAAGTCATGGTGTCCCACCATCGGATCTAATGCCGCTTGAATCCGTTTTTCATCAAGCGATTCATAGTAGTAGTGCCAGCTGAATGGACGGACAAAGAGATTGGGGACAGCCTCCGTGTATAGCGTATACCGATAGCGCCGCCAACGGGCTGAGAATTGGGCATGCCAATCATCAGGCACTTGCGCCGACGCCCGAATCAGGATGTCATCAGGAAGCCGATGATTGAGGATGCCAGCCCAGCGAAAAGCTGGAATCATTTGGGGTGCATTGAAGTGAGCAACCTGTGCCGCTGCGTGAACCCCAGTATCCGTTCTACCGGCACCATGGAGGGTCGTTGGACATCCCAACACCGCACTAATTGCAGTTTCGATGTCGCCTTGGACTGTACGTTCCTTCAGCTGACGTTGCCACCCATGAAATCGAGTGCCTTTGTACTGAATCACCAAAGCAACTCGTTGGGATGCCTCCCGCCGCCCTGTTTCACCAGCCTTTAGCTGCTTTTGTAACGCACTCGCCCGAGGCATCGCTGTTTCCTTCTAGGTCAGCTCAATGATTGCCATCTCAGCATTATCGCCGCGACGGTTGACAGTCCGTAGAATACGGGTATATCCACCCTGGCGATCGCCATAACGCTCATTAGCTGCCGCGAATAGAGCATGCACTAGATCCTTGTCGTAGAGATAGCCCAGAGCCCGACGCCGAGCCTCTAAAGAGCCATCTTTGGCCAGTGTAATCATGCGCTCCGCTTCCGAGCGAACAGCCTTAGCGCGGACTTTTGTGGTCGTGATGCGGCCATTGCGGATGAGCTCAGTGGTGAGCGATCTTAGTAGTGCACGGCGTTGATCAGCCGGCTTTCCCAGCTTGGGAACACGACAAGCGTGCCGCATGGTGACTCCTCCCTAACGAGACAACAACTTGACAATAAAAATCCGAAGCAGGCTGCCTCGGATTTTTTCCTAGCAATCGCCAGGAACCAAACACTTTGCTAAGAGGACTTAGCAGACTTTTCAACAGGGAGTGTAATCCCTAGACGCTGCTGCAGAGCCTCGATGACTTCTTCTGCTGACTTTTGACCAAAGTTCTTAATTTCGAGCAGGTCTTCCTGAGTGAAATCAAGCAAGTCAGCAACAGAGTTTACTTGAGCACGCTTGAGGCAATTGTACGCTCTTACAGAGAGCTGCAATTCCTCAATAGGAATGTGGTTAGTTGGATCCTCTTCCTTCGTCTCTTCATCCGGTTTCGGCTCTAGCGTAACGTCCTTGAGCGGATTAAATAGTGAGACTAATATGGCAGCCGCCTCACTCATAGCTTGCTGAGGGGTGAGGCTGCCATTCGTTAATACATCTAGAATCAGTC
>JBCBJE010000238.1:0-7260 GCA_038523735.1 Cyanobacteria bacterium J06626_18
GTCAGACACAACAATATTTATCTGTCAATTGCTCTCTAATCTGTATCAGCCTATTCAAGTCTTTCGCTACGATCAAAAGTTGAAGACACTTTACGTTCAAGCTGGCAGGGCTGATGAGATTGCGGTGATAATTGACCAAGATGGAGATTGGAACTTTGTTATATGACGCAGAACCTCAAACAAATGACCAACGCCGAGCTAAAGCGTTTCCTTTCTGAAAATCGCAATGACGAGGAAGCATTCCGTGCAGCGTTAGAGGTATTGCTAGATCGTCGTGATCCAGCAACACAGCAACCTTATCCGTTCGATTTAGAAACTCCTGAGACTCAAGTTACCGCTCTTTTGAAAGAGAAACTGGGTCAATCTGAGGGACAGGCATAGTTACCCACGGTGCATTGCTACGCGCTAGCGTTAGCCATGCCCGGAGGGCTATATGACACTCTAAGTCACTCTTCCACTCTCCTACCCTTCCCCCCATCCATCCTTCTCGTCATCACATCACATAAATTCCGGCCCAAGGGAGTATGATGATGCAGATCTTTGCGCCACAGGTTATCGATGGCTCCCCAACTGCGTGTTTATGTGCCCCCTCATCCGCTTGTCCACCACTGGCTAGGAGTGGCTCGGGATGTGAATACCCCATCCTCGCTGTTTCGGACAGCGATGACTGAGTTGGGGCGCTGGCTCACCTATGAGGCTGCTCGCGAATGGTTGCCTAAATTGGAAACTACGGTAGAGACGCCGTTGGCTACCTGTCCTGCAACCTTCGTTAATCCAGAAGTACCCACGGTCATCATGCCGATTTTGCGGGCTGGCCTAGCGCTGATGGAGGGCGCTCAGTCGGTACTGCCTTTGGCCTCGGTGTATCACGTTGGCTTTGCCCGCGATGAGGAAACGCTACAGGCTATCTGTTACCTCAACAAACTGCCTGCGGCCATCGCGCCGGAAGCGCGCGTTCTAATTAGTGAGCCAATGTTGGCCACCGGAGGCACTATTATGGCCGCCATGGCAGAGCTCACCGCGCGGGGTGTAGACCCTGAGAAGGTGCGCATCATTTCGGTGGTGACAGCTCCTCCAGCCCTACAGAAGCTAGCCGATGCTTATCCAACCCTGCAGATTTACGCCGCGACTATTGATGAAGGCTTGAACGAAAAAGGCTTTATTGTGCCAGGTTTAGGCGATGCAGGCGATCGCACGTTTGGCACCTAACCAGCGACGGCTCATGACGGTACCGTTGTGGTATTCACCCCAGCGCAGCAAAGTGCTCGCGATCAGCTACAGTGCCAAAATAGAGAACACACTCGCAGTTAGCAGGGTGCGATCGGATTCGTTTAACTAAGTAACCATGAGTCAACAAGACAACTTCGGTAGCGGTTTTTTACTCGGAACCCTCTTTGGCGGCGTGCTCGGGGGAGTTGTGGGAGCCGTTGTGGCCTCGCGAGTCATTGATAGTCGTGCCGAAGATGAGGAGCTGCGTTTGGAAAACTCAGGGGAAGAAAATGCCGACATCTTGGGTCCCTCGGAAGCAGAAATGGAAATTGCTCGACGCGGATTAGAGGATAAAATCGCGCAGCTCAATTCAGCTATCGATGACGTACGCCAGCGGTTGGGGGGCGTGAACGGACATACCCAGGCACCAGAAGACGCTGGCAACGAACTTTGCTGAGCCCTGGCAGCAACTAATCTCGCCTAGAAGATAGCTACGGTCTGCATTCAGTATGGAGGCCATACCATAGCGCTCCGATTAGGCTTGAAGAGTACCTTCGATCGCTGCCGAACGCTCGCCATACCCCTGCTGAATCCAATCGAGCTCAATTTCATTCAGGTAATCCACAACCCAGGTGGCGCGTCGTTGGATCATCTGATACGGGTATAAATGGGCAACCCCAACCACCGGGATAGAGGCTCGTTGAGCAGCATTAATACCAACGAAAGAGGCTTCGACCGCAAGACAATTCTCGGGTTTGAGCGCTAACTCGGGAAACTGCTGGTTTAGTTGGGCGATCGCAATTTCGTAGGGTTTTGTAGCTGGCTTAGCCTCTCCAACCGCAGTATCCTCTCCCGTTACCTTGACGGTGAATTGCGCCATCAAACCAGCTCGCGCCAGAACCCACTCCACATCCTTTTTCCCCGCCCCAGTGACCAAGCCGATTGGCAAAGACGCCGTTTTAAGCTGATACAGAAAATCTTGCAAACCTGGATAGAGCGGTAGCCTATTCTTCTGCGACAGGACCTGAATATACGCCTCCGATTTTTGCTCCAATAGCTTGCCCAAATATTTGGGGGGGGCAACCCGTCCTCGCCGCGTTAAGAGCTGATCGAGGCAGGCGCGATCGCTACGACCAAAGCAGGTTTGGGCAAACTCCACTGGATCGGGCCGGAGATTTTCGGCAATGAGAATCTCATCGACCAGACGTTTCTGCAAATCGGTGTCTTTGATGACAACACCACTGAATTCCAAGAAAACTGCTTTGAGCACCATAGCTTTCAGTAAAACATCGGGAGGATTTCGTACAGCAATCTAAGCGGTCACTGACTTTAGCCTCTTTCACGTCTAAATTACCGTCAAAGGGAAAAGAAGGGGATGGAGAGGGCGGTTACCCACAAGTCTTTGGGTCATCCAGAAGCAGCAAGTAGCCCCTTTGTCGAGCCCCTTTACGAATGTGAAAACACAGTCTCCCTCCTTGGGAAGGAGGGACTAAGGGAGGTCTAGCAGAATTTTGAACGTCTTGACCGGGATATATGTACACGGCAGGGAGAGGGAGCAATTGAATTCGGAATTCGGAATGAGGGGGAGGGCGGATAGATGTGGGAATACACCATAGGGGCAGATTTAGCTGATTACTCTACAGGAAACTCGCAATCATTTGCTCGAAACCTGCACTGGGCACTCGAAAAAGCAGCGTAAATGGTGAGGAGAAAAGGGAAACAGGGGGGGAGGGGGACTGAACGATTTTCATTGCTCTGGTCTACCCTGGAAGAACATCCTGCCGTCATAGATTACGGGTAAAGGTCTTTTTGTTGTTTCTACCGTTGTTGAGTTCTCCGTTGTGACTCAAGAATTTCATCTATCCATTACGTCACTGGGAAGCGATCGCTACCTTATCCGCACAGAAGATACGGCAGCAGGGGTGCCTGTGGCAGAAACTCAAGTTGAGTGGCCCGTGGACGACTGGCTGCAGCAAGCGAAGCCGCACATGGACGATCCCATTATCGGTTTGTTGAAAGGGGAGGCGAACCTCAATAATGGCGCTTCGGGCTTTCATACACTGGGAGAGACTCTCTACAATGCGCTTTTCCATGAGGGGGCTATCCGTGAAAGCTGGTTGCGGGCTCAAGGCATTGCTCAAAATCGCGAGGAGATGCTCCGCCTCCGCTTGGGCCTCAAAGAGAGCCGTCTGCAGCGTCTGCCGTGGGAGGTCCTCCATCATGATGGGCACCCCCTGACGACCCGCTATGACATGACGTTCACGCGTTATGCCGCTAATTTTCTGGTCGGCCAGACTCTGGAAATCGACAACTTTTTGCGCACCGATAGCTCACTCCGAGTTTTGATGGTCATTGCCAGTCCCGGCGACCAAGATCACCTGAAATTGCTCCACGAAGCAAAGCACATTAAGGAAGTCTTGGGGGCGGCAAATGAGGCGACACCGCCTGTGGACATCACCGTGCTAGAACAACCCGATCGCAACACCTTAGCTCAGGCATTAGAACAGGGTAATTATCAAGTCTTGCACTATGCCGGACATAGTGATTTTGGCGATAGTGGTGGCGATCTATCGCTGGTCAATCGGCAAACAGGTCTGACCGAGCGACTCTCCGGGGATGATTTGGCCGGATTGCTCGTCAACAACCAGGTCGTGCTGACGGTGTTTAATTCTTGTCGCAGTGCTCACACTGCCGGGGACGATGCCGAAATGGACTGGCGGCAGCAGAATTTGGTGCAAGCACTGGTTAACCGTGGGGTACCCAGTGTCATCGCTATGGCCGAGCGCATTCCCGATGAGGTGGCGATCGCGTTTACCCAGCTGTTCTACAAAAATCTCCGCAAAGGCTATCCCATTGACCTCAGCCTGAGCCGAACTCGTCAGGGCCTGATCGCTGCCTTTGGGTCCGATCAGTACTACTGGGCTTTGCCAATTCTGTATCTACAGCCAGACTTTGATGGCTACATGATGGGGGATGATCACACCACCGAGAATGAGCTACCCACCGCAGCCCCTGAGCTTCCAGAAGCGGCTCCCCAGTCCCCTGGCGAATCTGCCCCCAACCGAACTCCACACAATAACGGCGCAGTCGACTTTTTGGCGGAGTTGGAAAACACTTCCCCTGCGGACGACGACGAGGAAGCCGTCGCAAACTTTGTAAAACAACTCTCAGAAACGTCTACCGCCACAGATGAGCCCCCCATGCCTGCGGCCCAGGAAGAAGACCTGGTAGATACCCCCTCTGAGCGGACTGGCATGGCCATCTACGACACGCTACCGGAAGTCCCTCTGAAGGCAACGCCAGACACTGAATCGCCTGAATCCGATGGGCGATCGCAGCCCTCCCAAAATGGCAAGCGCCCTACCACACGCCAACAACCACAACGGCAGCCCCAGCAGTTACCTACGACGCAGCCTCAACGCCCCTCCGAGAAATCGCCCCTCATTTGGTTTGCGTTAGGGTTAGTCGGTCTCTTTGCGGTCTTCGGCTTAGGAGCCCTGGCTCTGCGTTGGGCGAATCGCTCTCCCGAGCCCACCCCAACTGCCGCAACCGAACAGCCCGCCCCAGAAGTTGAACCCGTCGGTTCACCGGAAGCCAATGTTTTAATCAGTGAGGCGCAACAGGCAATCGAACAAGAGCGTTACGCCGATGCCCGCAATGACTTTGAACAGGCTTTAGTTCAAGAGGCAGTTGGTAATACCGAGCCGAATGCCGCTACCGATGCCATCTTGGCTCTAATAGGAGATGTGCAACAGCCAGACTTTGACTACATTCGTGGTCGTCTAACCTGGCAGCAGTTGGCCCGTATCGGTGAAGATGAGCTTTCGGTTGAAACAGAATCCCAAAAGCGTGGTCTGGTACTTCGGGCCAGAGACTCCTGGGAGAATGTCGACAACGATTTCCTGAAAGGTAGAGTTGCTCAGGGATTTGCCCACTATGCAGCAGGGGACCTGACAGGCGCTATCGAAAGTTGGGAAGCCGCTGACCGTCTCTATGAAAACCAGCGCCAACAGCAACAGAATCCAGCCGATGCCACGCCTGCCGATCCCCTCATTCTTCACGTCTATGCCGGACTCACGATGGCTCACTGGGAACTGGCTAACCTGAACCTCGAAGCGCTAGAAGCCGAAGATCTGGCAACACTTTCGGAATCGGAGCGCGCCACCCTGCAAACCGAAGCCGATAGAGAACGCGCGATCGCGGGTGATTATTTCGCCCAACTCCAAACTCTCGACGCCAGCGATCGCATGTCACCCCAGGCACTCCAAACCATCAATGAAGCGCCAGAAACCTGGGACAACTGGCTCTGGACTGACGACCTCTTGCGCGACTGGGGCAGCGTTCGGAGAGAATTTGGGGGAGAAGAGGGGTAGAAGATAATGAGAAAGGTGAAGGGGAAAAGGAAAGAGGGGCGATGGGGAGAGCAGAATCCTGTAAGGGCGAGGCATTTGGCCCATATAATCACCGCCCATCAAGACTCTACGCTCCAAATGCCTTGCCCCAATACCACCAACCATCAACCATCAACCATCAGCCATTAGCCAAGAACCATCATTCCTCACCCAGCTCCGCCTCAGGATTGTCCAGTTGCGAAATCTGATACTGAGTATCTTCGTAACAGCCCGTGCGACCCAAATCGAGGCAGATTTGAGAAGCGCGGAGGAAGTCTTGACGGGCTTCAGCAGCATTGCCCATTTCAACATGCAAGAGCCCGCGATCGTACAGGGCAAACACATATTCGGGGGCGATTGCGATCGCTTTGGAGAAGTCTTCCATAGCCCCGACAAAATCACCCATAACCTGGCGAGTTTTGCCTCGGTTGTAGTAAGGGTCAGGACTGCCAGGTTCAATTTTGATAGCGATATTGTAGTCCTGTAGCGACCCCTGAAAATCCTCAATGCGTCGCTTGACGAGACCTCTATTTTGATAAGCCAAGCCGTGGCTGGGACGCAGATTGATCGCCGCCGAACAGTCGGCTAAAGCCAGATCTTGCTGTCCTAGATTGGAATAGGACAAACAACGGTTGAGATAGGTGGCCGCTTGGGTCTCAGGAGGCGGCTCTAGATCAATGGCACGGGTGTAGTCATCGACGGCCCCCGCATCGTCGCCCCAGTCAGCTCGGGCACTCCCTCGATTTACATAGGCTTTAATGAAGTTGGGATTGTGCCGAATCGCTAGCGTGTAGTCATCAATCGCCCCCTGAATCTCACCTACCGCGAACCGAATATTGCCACGATCGTAGGGATAGGTAGCCGTCTCAGGGGCTAACCGAATCGCCTGCGTGATGTCAGACAGAGCGGCCTCAGTATCTCCTGATTGAAAGTGGAGTTGGCTCCGGATAGCCAGGGCTTGAGGATTACTGGGAGACACTTCAAGAGCCCGATTAATATCGGTTAGCGCCGCTTCGGCATTCCCGATTTTGGCATAGAGTTGGCTGCGGCCAATCAAGGCTGTGGGATTGTTGGGGCGTAGCTCCAGGGCGCGCGTGTAGTGAGCGATCGCCGCTTCCGAATTACCCGCCTCTACCAAAGCCTCAGCATCCCGCAACTGCTGAGTGGCCAGAACTCGCTGCGGCAGACGCAACCCTAGCAGGGCTGCGATCAACGCTAGCAGCATGAGTCCGGATACACCGATAACAGCCCAGGGAGGTTGTTTTCTTGCGCCTGATTGAAGCGTGGTTGAAGAGACATTGATAGATCTCTGGGGCAGCGTTTCAGCGGCTGTCTGATCCACCGTCGGAACATTGCTGGTGACTTCCATACTGGGAGGAGCAGTCATCGGCATGATCACACTCTCAGAAAATGTGGCAGTCGAGGCTCGTGGTGCTGTCAAACGTTCTAGGTCGGCCAAAATTTCTGCCGCTTTCTGATAGCGGCGATCAGGATTGGGATGCACCATACGCGCCAATAAACTGGCGGTGTTAATCCCCAATCCAGGCGTGTTCTGCAGCAGTGCCGTGATTTCCTGATGAACTTCAGAATGGCTGGTGTCTGGAAATTCTTCTGGCGGTAGCCCGGTCAGCGCCTGAATCGCAATCATGCCCAGGGCATA
>JBCBJE010000239.1:0-7259 GCA_038523735.1 Cyanobacteria bacterium J06626_18
CACCAATGATTCTGCGCTCTAGCGGACTCAATTGCTTCAACCAGTCACGAACAGGCTCATTGTCACCATCTGTCTGATAGAACTTGACTGGTAACTGCTTGCCTTCCATAGGTCTGATTGTACCAAAAATGATACTCTGCTCCTCCTTTAGAACTGGTCTTTTGGAACTGGTTCTTTAGTTTGAAGCTGTTCTTCAGAGAGACATAGACCTATCAATGCCGAAAAGCCTTGCATATGCTGGACATAGTTCAGAACAGTCTTCATTCGCGAAGCAGTTATGCAACTAGAAGATCACTTCAACTTTCTAACTCCGAATGACATTCGCCTACGGGGTACACGTGCAGGCATCGAGACCATTTTGTATGACCACATTTATCGTGCGCGGACGCCAGAAGAAATTGCCGATACCTATCCATTGCTGACGCTGGAGCAGGTCTATGCGACGATTCTTTACTATCTACACAACAAAGCAGAAATCACAGCCTACATGACGGCATGGATTGAGCATGGTGAGCGGATGCGTGAGGAGCAACGTCGTAATCCCCCGCCAGTGGTAGAAAAACTGCGGGCAGTGAGAGCACAACGTTTTGCTTACGTTTAGCGGAAATATAGAGCCGTAGAGTTTCGGTAGGGACTATCTGCCAAAAAGGGATAGTCAGAATCCTGATGTTTGATCTGCTGGACACGCATTTCTGGTTGATCTGTGGCCTTTGGGTGGGCTTTGGCAACGCTATTGTCTTCAGAAGGCGTCACCAGAAATGGATCGCTCGGGGAGAAATTACCAGAGCTGAAGCAAACAGATTTTTCAACGGCATCCTTTGCATTGTGCTTCTTCCCTGTCTCAACCTTTGGATACTCCAACACCTTTCAGGGAACCACAATACACCTGAGTTTTTGGCCTGGGGACCTCCACACAATTTTCTAGGCTCGTGTACAGTGAATGTTGCCATCTTACTTGAATTGTTTTGGGTGCAAACAAAGCGAGGATCGTGACAAATGGCAAAACTGTACTACCTTGGCGTACGGCCTCGTGAGAAGGCTGATTGGCGAAGTAAGGTTCTGATTATCAGGCTGGGAACTAGCGCTGTCTGTATCTTTGCCTTGATTTCTAATCGGTTGCCATACCTACATGGTGCTTAGAAATTACCGACTGGCGTGTTGGGCCTCGTTCATCGATACCAATCTGCGGTGGTACATTCAGTACAAGAAATTACCCTAAGCGGATAAGTCTTAAAGAGACTCTAGAGCAGGTGCTTTCGTAGAGGAAAGGTTTTGTTTCTGTAACCGTTTTTGCGATCGCCTCTTCCCCCTACGAAAAATCAGGATATGGGCAGCGGGGATGTAATAGAGGGCGAGTATCGTTGCGCCGCCGAGTCCGCCTGCGATCGCGATCGCCAGTGGTGGCCAAAATCCTGTTCTGTCCAGCATCAGGGGAATGAACCCGGTAATCGTCGTCAGGGTAGTGGCGATGACATGGCGGGTAGCATGCATGACGACTTGCTCAGTGGCATGAGGATCGCCTTGGCGGGCGTCGGGATGTTCGAGCAGGGCTGCTAGCACCACAATCGAATCATTGATGGCGAGACCGATGAGTCCCAGGGTGCCGAGAATCGCCGTAAAGCCAAATAGTGAGCCGAAAACCTTGAGGGCTAGGGCAGATAGACCAACAGACAGCAAGGCTACAGACCCAATTAGCGTCGCCAGTCCAAAGGAATTAAACGACAGCACCAGCGTCGCCGTCATCAGAATTGCCAGAACGCCGACGGTAGAGAGGAGGTTGCCGACGGCATCGCCGCGGGCATCGGCTTCGCCCCCATACTCCAAACGATAACCCGGTGGTAGCTGCCAATTCTGAGCCGCTAATCGCTGCTCAAATGCTTTTAGTACGGTATCCGGCAGAGAGCCTGCGGTAAGAAAACCCATCACGGTATTGATGCGCTGGCCGTTGCGACGGGAAATAGTGGCTAAGTCGGGTTCCAGCGTGACGTCAGCTAGGGCCGTCAGGGGAATAGTTTCACCCGTTCCGGATGTAACTAGGTCGAGTGACGCCACTCGGTCAAGATCGCTGCGGTTAGCATCCGACACCCGCACGCGAACGGGCATGGTCTCGGTTGCGTCCAGGATAGAGCCGCCAACAGTGCCATCGAGGGTGGTTTGTAGTTGCTGAGCGATCGCCCGATTATCCAATCCCGTCCGGCGCGCTTGTTCTTCATCTACCTGCAGCGCGAGTTTGGGAAGCGCTTCCGTGAGACTGCCATTAGTGTGGGTGACCGCTTCAATTTGCGACAGTTCGTAGCGTAGATCATTGCCGATTTCGCGCAGTTGCCTCACGTCTGAGCCGTAAATTCGCAGCTCAATGGGCGCATCAAAGGGCGGTCCCTGCTCTAGCTGCTTGACCAGAATCTGCGCTTCGGGAAACGCCGCATCCAGATCCGTTTGCAGGGCTTGAATGGTTTGCCGCAAGTCATCCGTTCCTGTGAGCTGCACAATGCCCTGAGCGTAGTAAGGTGCATCTTCCTGGGCACCGACGACGTTGTAGAAAAAGGACGGGGCGCTCTCACCCAAAAACCAGTGAACATCTTCCACCTTGGGATTTTGGCGGATGAGATCGCGGGCAGCCATGACAACCGCTTCAGTTTGAGCGATCGCCGTCTGGTTCGGCAACTGCACCTCAATCTGGAACTGATCGCGGTTGGTGGGCGGAAAAAACTGCTGTTCTAGCGTTCCAAAGACAGCAAACCCTACTACAGGTAGGACCATTGCTAGACCGATGCCCAACCAGGGGCGATGGAAAACCCGCTGCAGGGTCCAGCGATAGCCCGCTGCCAGGGTTTCGTTAGAAATGCCGTGCAGCCACCAGTCGGCCTGCCACCGCAGGGGCTGCCAGTGATGCAGTCGTCCCACCAATGATGCCGTCACCGTGAGGGAAAGCGCCAGGGAGCTGATCAAGGCCAGAATCACCGTCAGGCCAATAGTGCCAATAAACTCGCCGGTACCGCCGGGGGAGGTGGCAATAGGAACAAACGCCAGAACCGTCGTAAGCGTGGAGGCCAAGAGTGGAATCAGCAAATGACGAATTGTAGTGCCAACTGCCTCTGCTGGGGACAGGCCAGAGCGCAGTCGCCCTTGCACCTCATCAACCACCACGATCGCGTTATCAATCAGCAGGCCCAACGCAATGATGATGCCGGTGACGGACATTTGGTGCAGGGGAACTCCCAACCCCTTCATCAACCCAAACACCATTAGCGTTGTTAGCGGTAGCGCCGAGCCAACCAGCAGTGCTGCCTTGCCACCCAGCAGCAGCAGCGAGACCCCAACCACCAAACCGGAACTAAACAGCAAATTACCAATGACACCATTCAAACGCTGCTGTACGTATTGGCTTTGATCCAGCACGGTGCGGAGTCCTAAGCCATCAGAAAGATTAGCTTCGAAGTCCACCAGAGCAGACCTGGCAGCCTCAGCCCAGAAATCGACCCGATAGTCAGTTTCGACGGTGGCTGAGACGACGACGGCAGGATAGCCGTTCACATAAGCCAGATCGGTCGCCGGTTCCTGAACCCCCTGACGAATCTGCGCCACATCTCCCAGTTGAGCGGTGACGCCATCCTGTCCGATCTGAATGGGAATATTGCGGATGCGCTCCAGCGAATCCAGGGCACTGTTCACTTCCAACAAAAACTCGCTGCGATCGCCCTGCACCTGCCCCGCTGAGACCTTGGCATCACTAGCCGCAATTTGTTGAGACAGTTCTTGAGCAGTGAGTCCTAACCGCGCCAATTCACTCGCCGTGATTTCCACTCGAATTTCTTCATCGGGATTGCCGAAGCGTTCCACTTTATCGGTGCCAGGGAGCGATCGCAGCGTATCTTCCAAACCCTCGGCCAGCCGTCCCAAAATCAGGTGGTTCGGCTCTCCCGGTAACTCCCAAGTCAGCCCGACAATCAAAGCGCTGGCAGTTGGAATGCTCTCGCGATATTCCGGGTCTGAGGCTTCTGGCGGCAGTTCCGGCACTGCATCATCGATCTTGCTCCGCACCTTAGACCACACCGGATCAACGTCGCGGATGGAGTCCTTGATGTTGACAGAAACAATTGAAATGCCTGTACTGGAGGTGGATTCTAAGAAATCGATTTCCTCCAGTTCAAACAGCTCATCTTCCAAAGGTTCCGTCACCAGCGACTCAACTCGCTCCGGTGTCGCTCCGGGCAAGAACGTGATCACCTGAGCATTGCGCTGAGTAATTTTTGGGTCTTCCATACGCGGCAACGTGAATAGCGCCGACAATCCCCAAACGACGACCAAAGTCAGGGTCAGGATGAGTAGCTGACGATTGCGGTAGAAGAGGTTGAACATGGGTGGATGGGGTGATGAGGTAATGGGGTAATGGGGTGATGGGGTGATGGGCCTATCGTGTACACACAAATCTTTTGAGGATCCAGAAGCGGCTTGTAGCCCCCCTCTTGCTCCCCCCTTTGCAAATTGGGTTCCGAGGTGGTGTTAAGGGAAAGCCCGCTCTAACTTCCCTTAACAGATTTAACTTCTCTCTTTCGCAAGGAGGGACTGAGGGAGGTCTGGCAGGATCTTGATCTCCTTGATCGAGAAGTATGTACACGGTAGGGGGATAGGGTGATGGGGTGATCTGTAGGGGCAGGTTCAGCCAGTGTTTATCGGACAGACACCAACGGTTATGCTCAAAACCTGCCCTGATACAAAGATCGCAACAGGGGTTGAGCAATGGGTAATCGAGAATCTGAAACAGACGTTTATTGTGAAACCTGAACCCGTTCTCCGGGCACGATGCGGTGAATGCCTGATGCAATGACCCGTTCCCCGGCCTGCAACGTGCCCCGTACAAGGACCCGATCGCCCTCCGTATGAATCGCCTCCAACTCACGGCGACCCACGGTATATAGACTCCCCGTTTGCCCCCCATCAGCTGTGTCTGCAGGTTCATCCAATACATACGCTGACCACAGCCCACGTTCACCAGGCACCAGAGCCGTAGTTGGGAGCCAAAATCCTTCGGCGGCTTGGGTTTTAGTCAGCACTAGGCGGACAGTCTGGCCAACGGTTAGGTCGGTAGCGGGTAATGTCAGAACGGCGGTTACGGTGCGGCTGGCGGCATCCAGCTCAGGGAGTAGAGCCGTGATCGGTGCGGTGAAGGCCCGATCGCCCAAACAGACTGTTTGACTGCTACCGATAGCGAGCGTGTCGGCAACTGCGGGTGGAATGCCTACCCGTGCTTCCAGTGGCCCCGATTCCACCAGACTCATGACGGTTTGACCGCTGCCTGCAACCACGCCTTCATCCATGGAACGGACACTGACCATCCCATCGAAGGGAGCATAGAGGACACTCTTCTCTAAATCCACGTCAATTTGCTGCAGTTGAGCATCCAACTGGCTTACCCGTGCAGCTTGCGCATCAAGCTGTTCACTACGAGTGCCTGCCTGCAGTTCCGCGAGTTCACTCTGAGCTTGGGCCAGCTGCTCTTCCAGGGCTCCGGTATTAAAGGTTTCGCGATCCAGCTCTTCACGCGCAATCGCCCCTTCGGCATACAGATTTTCGCGGCGATCGCGCTGGATTCTGGCCAAGGCGACCCGTTGCTCTAGTTCGGCAACGGCAGCCTGAGCCGTCGTGATGTCTTCCTGACGAGGGCCGGTTTCAAGTTCCTGTTGCTGAGCGATCGCTTCTTGGCGCTGGGCTTCTAACTGCTGACGCTGGGCCTCCAGCATCCGAGTGTCTAGCTGTGCCAAGGGCTGGTCAGCTGTAACGCGATCGCCCTCATCCACCAGAATGCTTACGACCGTACCCGTGCGCTCGAATCCTAAAACACTGCTTCGGCCTGCCACCAGCTCCCCGGTGTACTCCCGCTCGGTCGTGTATTGACTCACAGGCTCGACTGGAATCACGTCGACGGGGAGCGCCTCAGCGACTTTTGGAGCGGGATTATCGTTGGCTGCAGACCTGAGGTAATAACCGCCGATGATCACAGGAGCGATCGCGAATGGCAAGAGCCCCCAAGCATAGCGGCGCCAGCGTCGACGCTTTAAGGATTCTGTGTGTCCGAAAGATTCTTCAGGAGCTGATTGCGAAGTCGTGGACAACGTTCCAGAATGAGGTGTCATAACACATACCCAGAAAGTTGATAATCAACAATTTGATACTCAAAATGTTGTGTATTTGGTTTTGAGTTTATACTCAACTTATTGGGTATGTCAATTCAAGGTTTAATTCTCCGTCCATGGCTCTGGCACATACGATTCTGACGGTTCTCTCCGAGCGATCCTCCAGCGGGTACGACATCAGCAAGCGGTTTGAAGAAACCGTGAGCTGTTACTGGAAGGCGAGCCAGCAGCAGATTTATCGTGAGCTGGGCAAGATGGAGAAGCAGGGCTGGGTTGACTTTGACCTCGTGCCCCAAACAGGCAAGCCAGATAAAAAGATTTACGCCATCACGGCAGCTGGCCGGCAGGAACTGGAGCGCTGGTATCCCGAGCCCACGGAGCCTGCTCCCATCCGTGAAGACTTACTAGTGAAGGTACTAGGCGGGGCGCATTTGCCCAGTAAGACGCTGATCCAAGAAGTGCAGCGACGCCGTCAGCTTCACCTCGACCAGTTGTCGAACTACCGAGCGATGGAAGCCTGCCATCAAACCCATGAAAATCCCTCTTTACAGGAGCAGTATCGCTATCTCACTTTGCGCCGGGGATTACGTTATGAGCAGGACTGGATTGAGTGGTGCGACGAGGTTTTGGAGTTTTTGCAGCAGCGCATGGAGGAGGAAGAGGCGATCGCTCAAAACTAGCCTGTAGGCTCAATATCAGGCGATCGCGACAGGAGGCAACTCATTGCTAGAAGCTCTACGAGAGACCCTGGGAGGAGATTTTCTCTAACCCTCCGTATTTTGCTGAGCTAGGACTGATTAACTTTCCGTATTCTGCTGAGTTGAAACTGAAGCTAGACGTATGACGTTGAGATAATGAGCATCCAGCATCCTTGAAGGGAATGCTCTCATTAACATCGTGATTCATGTTCAAACCAGGCTAGCTACGATAGGCCAATCACTTCAGATTCTTGCCAATTGTTCTGCAAAAACAACCAAAACCTCTCTATGTCTTCCCCCTCTTCTCAACTGCGATCGCTGTTGCTGCTGGGGCTGCCCCTGGCAGTGGTATTGGACTCGCCTGCCAGGGCTCAAGACACCTGTCCTTACGCCACGATCAGAATTGAGAGCGTTCAGTATGTTGACC
>JBCBJE010000240.1:0-7234 GCA_038523735.1 Cyanobacteria bacterium J06626_18
ACATAGCAACAGAGTATGGGTTCGGATTGATCTGGGGGAAGCTGATCAAGGATCTGAGCCATGGGTTTATGTGGGGCGAAACGCTATGCACAACTGATTGCAAGGTAGCACCGATTGATCCCGACTGGCTGTAAAAGCGACTACCAACCTTTCAAAAAGCACCATATGTCGCCACAAAAATCAACAGTTCTAAACAAAATATTGATTCTGTAAACCTGTCGACATCTTTCTAAAGATACATGGAGCTGCAGCTCATCAACTATTCCCAACAGGTCTGATCCCTTGCAGAGTAAATCGCATCTGTGAAGTGAATCGTTCCTTCACAATTTTTGCTGAGTTGTACATGTTGCCTTCATGATCAGAACCTCCTTTACTTCCTAAATTCATCGCTTCATCGCAGCCCTATTAGGTTCTCTATCGCAGTGATTGCAATTAATACCGAGTCCTTGTGCTTACTGATATATGAGTATTTGCAGCTTCCCTATTGGCAAAGGCAATGGCAAAACGACACCAGATCCCCAGCTCCTTAGATGAGAAGTGTTAGAATAAACGTAAAGATACGTAAACCGACTCTAAACATTATTTTAGATGTGACTTGTCGGCCATGGTGATTGACTGCGTTGATCCCCACCCCTTCAAAATCTGAACATTACCGCTAGTAGAAAAGATTCCTTCAGGTTTCTCATGAGCGATCGCATTCTATATGTCCGCCTTCCCTGCAATCCCATTTTTCCTATTGGGGTTGTCTACCTTGCAGACCATGTACATAAGTGCTTTGCCGAAGCTGAACAGCGCATCTTTGATCTGGGTGCTGTACCGCCCTTGGATTATGGGCAAGCCATGGATGAGTGCATTGATGCCTTCAAGCCGACGGTATTAGTTTTTTCTTGGCGCGATATTCAAATCTACGCACCTGTGGGGGGGCGGGGTGGTAATCCCTTACAGCATGCGTTCGAGGTTTTCTACGCCCGCAACCCTCTAGTCAAAATGCGCGGTGCCATGGGGGGGCTGCGGGTAACCCTGGCCTATTACACGGAGCTTTGGCGTAATACGGGGCTCATCAAGCGAGGACTGAAGCGGGCCTTGACCCATCAGCCGACAGTACAGACGGTAGTCGGCGGCGGTGCTGTGAGCGTGTTTTATGAGCAGCTAGGCACGATGCTTCCCAAGGGCGTGATTGTGTCTGTGGGCGAAGGTGAAGTGTTGCTAGAGAAGCTGCTGCGACAGGAAAGCTTTGTTGGCGAGCGCTGCTATATCGTGGGCGAAACGACGCCCCGCGATCGCATGATTCACGAGTTTCCTACACCGATTGAAAAGACCGCCTGCAACTACGACTATATTGAAACCATTTGGCCTGAGTTTCAGTACTATCTGCAAGAAAATGACTTTTATGTCGGCGTTCAAACTAAGCGCGGTTGTCCTCACAATTGCTGCTACTGCGTGTACACCGTCATTGAAGGTAAGCAGGTTCGCATTAACCCTGCTGATGAAGTAGTTGCTGAAATGCGACAGCTCTATGACCGAGGTATCCGCAATTTCTGGTTTACTGATGCCCAATTCATTCCAGCCCGTAAGTACATTCCGGACGCAATCGAACTTCTCCAAAAGATTGTGGACTCTGGCATGAAGGACATTCATTGGGCTGCTTACATCCGGGCAGATAACCTGACGCCGGAACTCTGTCAGCTAATGGCCAAAACGGGTATGAATTACTTCGAGATTGGCATTACCAGCGGCTCGCAGGAGTTGGTGCGCAAAATGCGGATGGGCTACAACTTACGGACGGTTTTGCAAAATTGCCAGGACCTGAAGGCTGCAGGCTTTAACGACCTCGTCTCAGTTAACTACTCCTTCAATGTAATTGATGAGAGCCCGGAAACGATTCGGCAAACCATTGCCTATCACCGCGCCTTAGAGGCGGTCTTTGGGCGTGAAAAGGTGGAACCTGCTATCTTCTTCATCGGTCTGCAGCCCCACACGCACTTGGAAGACTATGCCTTTGAAAATGATATTTTGAAGCCAGGCTACAACCCCATGAGCATGATGCCCTGGACAGCCCGTAAGCTGCTTTGGAATCCAGAACCGCTAGGCTCTATGTTTGGCGAGGTTTGTTTGCAGGCGTGGCGACAAAATCCTAAAGACTTTGGTCGCGAAGTGATGGATATCCTAGAGGCCCGATTTGGTCGAGCGCCACTGGAAGAAGCCCTGTCGGCCCCGCTGGAATCTACCAAACCGTTACGAGTACCTGCGCTTTCTGCCTGACCCTGCTATATTTTTTACAATTGCCTCCGAACAAAACTAATTCCATTGAGATGATGCTTTTGCGGCGATCGATATCTTATGGAGTGCTGTTTGATTTGCGAAGCCCGATGATTGCTGAGGATACAGATAGACTGCAATGCTCGAAGGGTCAATTCTGAACCGATTAGTGCTTGATAGTGAGCAATCTCAAGAGGAGGATGCGCTCCTTAACTTTGGGGTGTATTACAAAAACACGCTGGTCGCGCTCTGTCACGCTTTGGAGGATTGTATTCTCGCGACGGATTCTAATCCTCTGGTGATTACAGCGTTTCAGCAAGGAAAGTGGTATTTGGAAGAAGCGGATCGATACAGTGCGATCGCTGACAATGCCCGCCAGATCGTCATCATGGCCGCTGCCGAGACCGGATTTCACACCCATCCTACTAGTCAGCGTGAGAACGTGGCGCTAGTAGATTTGAACGCTGATGACCCGGTCGCCCAAGAATGGCACCTGATGATCTTGTCGCCCAACTACACGGCGATGGTCTTATGTCAGGAGCTTTCACCGGAAGACTACGGTGTTCATGGCGCTCCAACGCATGACTTGGAGCGCAAATTCTATGGGTTTTGGACCTTTGAACCGACTCGGGTGCGCCAAACGATTAACCATGCGATCGAACATGTAGGTCGCTATAGCCCAGAACTGCAGGCCATACTCCAGTCTCAAGTAGAGAATATTTTGTCTGCTAATCCAGACTTAACCGAGGCTGCTTCTGGCAAAGCTGTCAGTTCGGCTGTAACACGTGTCCTGAACTACCTAGAAGACAGCCGTCTCCAGGTGCATGGTGAAGCCTTTTCGTATGACGATGCGCTGAGTCAGAACTTGGCCTCGAATGAGTTACAGGCTTTTCTTCGCATGGCGCAGCTAGTAGATGTGATGGACCCAGCTAATCCAGATGCGGCTAAAGACGTAGTCTCGCTGCTGGAAATGATGGGGCAGCTGATTGATTTGCCGGCTTGGCGAATGCAGCGGTTGCGGTTAGCAGGGTGGCTGCATCGTCTTGCCCCGTTTCAGCCAGAGAAGTTAGGTCCTTCAGCGGGACCAAGTTGTCCTTTGGTGCCGGGTGCTCAGGTGTTACGACAAATGCCACGATTGCGGGCGATCGCCACTATCGTGACGCACCAAACGGAGCGCTGGGATGGGACGGGACAACCTGCGGGCTTAGCCGGTGACCAGATTCCTTTAGAATCGCGTATGTTGGGTTTGATTATCTATTTCCAGTCTCAGGTCATCGCTCAAAATCAAGCAGGGGCTGAGAATCCCATCGCTGAAGCCCTCAAGATCTGTCAGGCTAAAGAGGCTGAGCGCTGGGATCCGAAGCTGATTGAGATGCTGGCTCTTATGGTGAAGGGGCTACAGCAGGGTTTGAGCTTACCGGCTATTCCCGTCAAAATCAGCATGGGAGCGGGTCTGCTGAGTCCCGAAGTGGAAGCTTGGGATTATCCCGTTTCGGCTCAGTCATCGTCAGTGCAATAGGTTATGGATGTAGAAGCAATTCGCAAAGGAACGCAGCGCCACTTGGCAGGGGCTGATCTTGAGGATGAAGACCTGTCGGGCGTTGACCTGTCGGGCAGCATATTGAACGGAGCTAACTTGACGGGGGCAAATTTTGCGCGATCGAGTTTGGCAAGGGCCAAGCTAGAAGGAGCCAATCTGTTGGGAGCACAGCTGACTGGCGCGGACCTACGGGCCAATCTCTGGGGAGCCAACCTGATGCAGGCTGACCTGACTGGCGCGGACCTGCGAGGGGCCAACCTCCGGGGGGCGAATTTCATGGGCGCAACCTTGAGTAATGTCAGTTTGGCAGGGGCTTTTTTGAATGGGGCCAACCTGATGGGCGTTAATCTGCAGGGTGTTGATCTCCGCAGCGCTGACTTGCGGGGTGCAAATCTGAGCGGTACCAATTTGAAAGGGGCAGACCTCTCGCGGGCGGATTTGCAAGGTGCTGTTTTGGCCGAGGCTAATTTGGAGGAAGCAGACCTGCGGGAGGCGAACTTGGCCGGAGCTTCCTTGACGGGAGCTAACCTGCTCTGTGCTGAAGTGAGCGGGACTAATTTTGATGGGGTGTCCCTCACCGGCGCTTGCCTGGTAGGAACGCGCTTGGCGTAAGCCAAGATCCCAGGGTTTTGCGGATTTTGCCAGAAGTGTCATGGCGTCGACCAAAAACCCTGGGATCTTGAGGCAGCCCTTACCCTGTAAAGCGACTCGCCATGCGTAACATGTCGCCCATATCCACATCGCCATCGCCGTCAGAATCTAAAAACGCGCTTAGCACCGGATTATTGCCCGTCGGCGCGCCCTGACGACTGGAGCCACTGTTGAGCATCTGCATCACTACGGGGACCAGCATGGGCAACATCGCCTGAATTTGATTGGCGTTCATTCCCGTCTTTTGCGAAATGGCTTGCACGACCTGAGCCTGCTGTCCTGAATTCAGCAATTGGCCTAGCACTTGCCCGGCTAGCCCTGACTGGGTGCCTCGTTGCACTAAAGTTTGAACTGCTGCCTCACCTTGACTGTTGCGAGTTTCCTTCAGCGAGGACCGCATGTAGCTGCCCAAAACTGATGCTGCTGTTTGCATTGCATCGGGAGACGTATTGTTCTGCTGCCCCATCTGCTGCACCGCTGAAAACACCTGCCCAATTTGGGACGCACTAGCTTGTTTATCTGGGTCATTAATCGCTGACACAACTTGGTCGAAGAGTCCCATAACGATTTCCTTTGATTACAGAAACATTTACATAGGCTATTCTCACCTGTGAATTTGTTGGCGATCGCCTCCCTCCGGAGCGAGCATACTGACATATCTATCAATGCTTGCTGAACAGCAGACGATTTCGCCTTTCAACCGGCGTAACAGCTTAACTGAATCTCACGCCTGTGAGATAGCCCGTCCAAAAGACTAACGCAGAGCCTGTCCTCAACCGTCTATCTTTTGACTAATACTAGATTTGGGAGAGAGTGGGGAGCTTGGGGGTAGAGGGTAGAAGGTAACGAATTCGGAATTCGGAATACTCTTCGAGAAGGGCAAAGCCCTACGGAATTCGGAAACGGTAAACCGTAGGGGTAGATTCAGTTGATCGCACGCTAGAAAATCCGATTGCTAGCGCTCAAAACCGGCCTTAGCCGTCGCCAGCAACCCCAATTGAGGTAAGGTGCATTGCTACGCGAATGCACCTGGACAACACATGAGAGAAACCGACATTAGATAGCAGGGCAGATGCAGCGAATTCGCCTATTGATCATCGTCATTGCGACAGTTTTCCTTCTGGGAATGCTGCTGTGGCTAGTGGACTTTGTGTTGCGACTGCAGACTGCGATCGCTGTTTTCTCCCCCCTTCTCGCTCAGATTTTCATGATTGGCGTTGTGGTTTTGGCCCTCGCTGCCATTGGGATTGCCCTTTACTACGTCAGCCGCTTTATTCGCCCCCGTCGTCGCCCCCGTCGGGTTCCCAAAGGCAAAGTTGAAGCCGCTGCCGCAGCGATCGCAGGCGTAGAGCAGCAGGTGGCACAAATTCAAGATCAGGTGGCTCGAACGGCGCTGCGCGAAAAGTTTCAGACTCTGGCAGACAATTGGGAGCAGCGCGATATTCGCATTGTGGTTTTTGGTGTGGGGTCGGTCGGCAAAACTTCCCTTGTGAATGCACTGTTGGGCGAACAAGTCGGGGAGGTCAGCGCCCCCATTGGTACCACGACCGTTGCCGCTACCTATCCCCTGTGCTTGCCGGGAGTTGAGCAGACGGTGTGGTTGATCGATACGCCGGGGTTACTGGAAGCGAGTCAGGAGGGACGCAATCGCGAGGCTCAGGTGCGTCACCTAGCAACTGAGGCGGATCTACTGTTATTTGTCACTGACAACGACCTGCGCCAGTCAGAATATGCCTTGGCAAAGTCGCTGCTGAACTTGGGCAAGCGGCTGATTGTGGTGCTGAATAAAGCTGACCTTTATCCTGAAGCTGACCTCGCTGCCATTCTCGCCAAAGTGAGATCGCACCTGCAGCCCGAGGTTATGCCTGAAGATGTCGTGGATGTTGCCGCCAAACCGCAACCTGTACGTCTGAATACAGGCGAAATCGCTGCCATGGAGCCGGATCTATGGCTTTTAGAAAAGCGGCTGACCGAAGTGCTGCGGGCTGAGGGAGCCGCTTTGCTGGCCGACTCGATTTTGCTGCGATCTCAGCGACTCGGTGAAACCGCCCGCAAACTCATTTACGAACAACGCCAAGCCGCAGCCAATGCCGTTATTGACCGCTACCAGTGGATCAATGCCGCCGTAGTCGCGGCAACGCCCCTGCCGGTCATCGACCTGCTAGCGACCGCTGCCATTAACGCCCAGATGGTGGTGGAACTGGGACGCGTCTACCAGTTTGAGCTGACGCTGGAGGAGGGTAAAGAACTGGCCTATGCCCTAGCCCGCACCCTAACTGGATTGGGCATCGTCAAGGGAGCCCTGAACCTGCTGGCCTTAGGGATGCAAACCACTATTGCTACGGCGATCGCTAGTCGCGGCATGCAAGGCATGAGTGCTGCCTACCTGACCCGCATCGCGGGCAAAAGCTTTGTGGAGTATTTTCAGCAAAATCAAGACTGGGGCGATGGCGGTATTGGCGAAGTCGTGCAGCAACAGTTTCAGCTCAACCGCCGCGAACAATTTGTCCAGGAATTTATTGGGGATGCGATCGCTCGCCTGCAAAAGGAAGTGGATGTGCCGTTGGATTTACCGGAGGGAGGGGGAGAGGGGAGTGGAAGGGTGGATGGGTGATGGAGTAGGAGAGTGATGGGGTGATGGCGGGTTAAACCGTAGGAGCAGATTCAGACAACATCTATTGGAAAATTCCATTGCTTTCGCTCAAAACCTGCCCTCATAGTCGCAAGCAACTAACAATCAAGGAATAGAGCACAGAAAAATGCCGAAGTGCCTTTGCTACAAAA
>JBCBJE010000241.1:0-7228 GCA_038523735.1 Cyanobacteria bacterium J06626_18
AAAGGAAAAATATCTGTCATTCATTTATTGATAATCGTCAATAAATGACATTAATTTGTTTTTGTCTGGCAGAAGTTAACTCCGTAAAAGTCAATCTCTCAAAAGAGAGTACTCATAACTAACAAAATTTGACATCCTGGACATCAGCTGCACTTGAATTCCTTATGAACGTCTTCAATTTATTCTTCATTTTTCTTATCATTTCCTCCATCCAGCCCGTCATCCAGAAACGTTTTGTTGAGAGCCGTCGGCTGCGTTCAATTCGAGGTTTTGAAGAGCGCCGGGGTAGCCGCGTGATTTTGATGATTCATCGACAAGAGTCGATTAGTTTGCTGGGAATTCCCTTGTCCAAGTTCATTAATATCGAAGACTCAGAGCAGATACTCCGTGCTATCCGCCTCACTCCATCGGATGTCCCAATTGATCTAATTCTGCACACGCCGGGAGGGTTGGTGCTGGCAACCGAGCAGATTGCACGGGCGTTGGTGCGGCATGCGGCCAAAGTGACGGTGTTTGTGCCGCACTACGCTATGAGCGGTGGCACGATGTTGGCAATGGCTGCCGATGCCATTGTGATGGATGAAAATGCGGTGTTGGGGCCAGTTGATCCGCAATTGGGAAATGTGGCTGCTGCGAGTGTTCTGAAAGTGCTCGACGAGAAGCCGATTGACAAAATTGAGGACCAGACTTTGGTGACAGCGGATGTCGCACGGAAAGCGATCGCCCAAGTCCAGGCATTTGTCCGCGGCCTTCTGGAAGACAACGTCCCTCAGCAGAAAGTGGCCCCCGAAAAGATTGAGGTCATCATTGAGCAGCTGACAACGGGTCGGGTCACCCATGACTATCCCATTTCGGTTGAGGAGGCTCAAGACATGGGCTTGCCCGTCACCGTGGGACTGCCGATGGAAATCTACAACTTAATGGAACTCTATCCCCAACCGATGAGCGGGCGTCCTTCTGTACAGTACATTCCCTTGCCGTATCAAAATCCGCCAGCACCTCCCACCAAAGCCAGTGAGTAATTAATGTGCAATCGTGGACGGGCAGAAGGTGAAAACGGTAGTTTGCGTAACATCCTATGTCAGAATGATAAAACTGTTGAATTAGGCAAGTAGTCACATTTGTTGTGTTGGACTGCTAAGCCCACTAGGAGGTTGAGCCCCATATGCAGGTCGGCGATCGTGTTCGGATTAAAGATTCGACTGTTTTTTACCACCATCCGCTGCATCGCAATGAAGCCTTTGATGCTAAAGGGTTAGAGGGAGCAGTTACGGCTATCGTAAAGGAATGGAAAGGGCGTCCTGTCAGCGCCAACTTTCCAGTGTGCGTTGAGTTTCAGGTTGAGGGTGCCAAAAGACCCTTCAAGGCACATCTCCATGAAGATGAGCTGGAAGTCATCTAGGTTATTTGGGTGAATTTCCAGCACTGAACAGTCTTACCTGACGGCAGGTATGAGTCTTTTCCTAGTGCTGTCTTCGCTTTCTCCAAAACAGTGCAAATATATTGGCCTCAGTTTGCATTACAGCCTGATCGCGACGATGCTGTTGCGCCATTTCGGTGTAATGATCGCAGTAGGTTTCCATGGCTTCGCGGTGAACTTGCTCCTGCTTAAACTCGTGAGCCAGTTGATGCAGCTCCAGCAGTTCTATCGTTTCCTGAGGGGGCGCATCATATCGCCGCAGCAAGTATTCAAACACAGCTTTACTCCTCTAAATACCCTCTTGTCACAAACGGAATCGCAACCACTTCCGCCGTTGCCTCACCGATAGCGACTGTCAATCCTTTGCCGCCGATCTTGGTGCGGATATAGCCGAGGCCACGGATGCCTTTGGGAGTTTCGACACAGCTAGTGAGAATACCTGCCTTTTCGCCATTTAGGGTGATGGGGGTTTGAGGGACTGCAGCCATGTCAAGCTGCAAACCCCACAGTTGCTGTTTGACGCCTTGGTAAGTATTGAGGCGGGCGATCGTTTCTTGACCGATATAGCAGCCCTTGTCGAAAGAAATGGTATGCCAGAGTCCGGCTTCGAGAGGATTGTAGTCTTCCGTTAGTTCGGCTCCTGGCATCGGACGCCCTTGCTCAATGCGAAGCTGCTGCCAAACGCGATCGCCACAAGGCACAGCGCCCGCTTCAGTCAAGCGTTGCCAAAGGGATGCACCGGCCTCAGCAGGAGCAATCAGCGTTAGACCCGGGAGGGCTAGTCCTGTGCCAGCAGCGATCAAAACATCGATCCCTTGCAATGAAATCGTCTGGTGGCTAGCATCGTCATCTGGAGGAATCGCCGCAACCCCTAAACGGGATAAGGTTGTGCCACTTTCTGGTCCCAAAAGTGTGAAGGCGACTGTGGTTTCGGTTTCATCCACAATGCGGACTTTATCGGCAAAAAATATATAGCGGTCCATCCATTCACCCAGGGCAACGGCTTGGCCAGGTGATACGAGTAGTAGGACGGCATCTTCTTGTATGTAGGCAGTCGCTAAGTCCAGCGTCCGTCCGGTGGAGGTGACAAACACGGTATCGCAACCTTGTCCTGGCTGCAGTTGCTGGAGCTGGTTGGTCGTTTGGTTATGCAGAAATCGTAGGCGATCGCTCTCGGCGATGCGCAGACGCCCCCAATGAGTGCGATCGCACAGGGCCACGCCAGAATTGATAGCCTCACGAGCCGCAGCATCGTTGCCGTAGGTTGCAGCTACAGGTGAGTCATCCGACTCAAAGACAGCACCCGCCGCCTGTTGATGTTCGTGTAAGGGGTTACTCATAAGTCTGATGTGTGTGGCTATGAGCTGAACACGCCTGTAAAGGCTCACTCAACACTGTACAGGCCGTTGAGGATAGACGGTGTAAGAATACAGAATCTGGTAAGGCGTCAGCCGCCAGAATTCACAATGATAGAGAGTCCAGGGCAGGAAATTAGAAGTTAGGAAGAAATTCTACTGATAACTGGCTTCTGACTCCTGAATGCTGCTGCAAGCATGATTTTTCGTAGCGGTTACTACCAGAACAGTGATGTTGCAAATTGCAGCGAGGGGTACCCATTTATAAAACAGGCGATTACGGTGAAGAGAAATTAATAGGGCGCGTGACTAATCTATCCACCTTAAGGGAAACAGAGCCGATGTCAGGAAACTTCGCTACGACTGCTGTAACTGCGATCGCCACCTTGGCAACGGTTTCTGGACTGTTGATAAAAGGGAAACTCGTTCAGGCCGCCCGTTTGCAAACGGAAGCATCAGCCACATTGGCGAGTTTGGCCCAGACGCCACCCCAATCTCTGGATCTGATTGATCGAGTCGAAGAAGGCAGTGATTTTGATGCATTTCGCGATCGCTTGTGGCAAGCTATCCAGCGGCGCGATGCCACCTTTGTTTATGACACTTTGCCGTCTTCTGGACTTTTTATCGGCAGTGTCGGGCCGATCACGCCAACGATACTGGCTCTGGAAGATGCTGATAGCCCATTCTGGCATCTGTTGGAAAAAATGTTGGCCCCCCAAAGCTGTGAACTCGATGATTATCCCGGTAGCTTGCCGGATTCAGCTGTGTGGGGATGTCCTAACATTGCCAGTGCGATGCCGTTCCAGAGTGGTGGCATCAATAACACGCTGCCTGACCCTGTAGTCCCAGGACAAGTAGCCGTTGTGGGACGAGGCGTGAACGTGCGCTCCCGCCCCCGCTTGGGAACCTCAGTTGTGGGTCGCCTTTCCAATGAGGTCGTGGAGTTTGACCAAACTGTCTGGCAGGAACTGCTGCAAACAACCCCTGAAGCAACGGATGATCCCATTGATGGCTGGACACCGGTAATCCTGCCCAACCAGGTGCAAGGCTATGTCTATAATCGCTACGTCTACCATCCTTCAGGCCCCAGAGCCCTGTTCGAACTGGTTGATGGCCGCTGGCAGCTCTTCCAAATTGCGATCAACGAAGATGCCTCGACGCTGCCCGAAGATTTCCGATAGATATTCGCGTGTTGCCTGCCCAGCTTGTATGCAACCCAGAAAGGCCGATACCCTAAAAAGGACGCCGTTATTTTCTTCAAAGGTATCTATGCGACGCCTCTTTGCCCTCTTGTGCTTACTCTTGATGACCACAATTGGTCTACTGGTAGATCCTGCCTCCGCCCTAGCTAATGACTACGTTTCCAAAGCACCTGAAGGAGCCACAGCCTATCTCATTGCTCCAGAAGATGGTGCGATCGTACCCAGTACCTTCACGGTTAAATTTGGGTTGTCTGGTATGGGCATCGCTCCTGCAGGTGTTGATAAGGAAGGCACCGGTCACCACCATCTACTGATTGATTTAGAAACCCTGCCAGACCTTAAGGAATCGCTTGCGGTTACAGACCATATCAAGCATTTTGGGGGCGGTCAGACAGAAACCATGCTGACACTGCCGCCGGGTGAACATACGCTGCAGTTGTTGCTGGCTAACTATGTTCATATTCCCCACGATCCGCCTGTGATGTCTGAGCCAATCACGATTACGGTTGAATAAGAGTGGATGCTTGTGAGATGCCTGCTGGCTTTGGTTTTGCCCAGCCAGCGGCGCCGAGTCGAAGCCAGCGGACCGGAGTTACAAAGGACGTTTACTATGTTGAAACTGCTGTCTCGGTGGAGATGCCAGCCATGATTGCAACACAACCGTTAACGTTCGAGCAATACCTTGAGCTGGATGATGGACACGATGAGCGTTACGAACTGGTGGATGGAAGGTTAGTTAAATTGCCGCCAGAATCCGAACCCAACACATCGCTTGCGAATTTTCTCTTTTTTGCAGATTGTGACTGCTGGGATACCTTTTCGTCAGGTTCAACCTTATGCTTGTGAACTTCAGGTGCCTGTTCTACAGGCAGGAGATGTGGCCAATCACTATCCCGACCTTGTCATTTTGCGAGAAGAGCACCTGGAACTGACTCGCAAACGACTCACGATACAAGTGGCGTCAATATGCTGCACGCGGCATTTCCGAATACTGGCTGCTTGAACATCCCACCGAAGCTGTGATCACAGTGCTGCAACTTGACCGAGGCCGATATATTGAAGTGGGCAGATTTGCAGGCAGTGCTCTGCTCCAGTCGCCACAACTAAACTGTATGGGGATCGATTTATCACTAACGGCTGAGCGTATCTTGAATGCGGTCAAGTAGTCATGGCTCTGTTGCCGCCCATGAGCATCTTCGCAGCTAAGAGACTAGGCTTTGGATATGGCAAATCTGATGTGGATTGAGGGCGCAACGCGCAGTGGTAAGACCGATCGCCTGCTGTCTTACTTAGCAACCCTAGCCACGGCTCATGTTGATCGCGCACCAGACGGAGCGGTTTTTTTGGTGTTTGCAGCCAATGGCGACAATCGTCTGGTTTTGGCTGATCGCCTTGCCGATGTTGTGCCTGCCAACGTTCCCGTCACTACCGCAACGCCGGCTGGGTTCATCCAAAACGAAGTGACGCTGTTCTGGCCGGTATTGGTGGAATCGCTAGGGCTGAGCCCTCAATTTCCCCTCAAGCTGCATCCTGAAAATGAGCAAGAGCTGGCGACCCAGGTATGGCGACCGGAGCTGGATGGCGAAACCTTGACTGTCCCTGGCTGGACTGAAGCCCAGACGGTACGACGATCGCTCGACTTCTTGCAGCTTGCAGCTTCGGGGGGCATTCCGGCTGAGAATTTGACGACGATACTGCCTGAGGGGATGCCACCCGGACTCGCGCCGATTGAGGTTTGGCGTGCGATTGGCGATGCTGTTGTCCGCTGGCGCGATTGGTGCCTGAGCCGGGGCTTTCTCACCTACGGCATTGCAACGGAACTGTACTGGCGACACCTGCTGCCCCATCCCACCTATCAGGCGAAATTTGCGGAGCGCTTCTGCGGTGTGCTGGCCGATGACTTGGATGAATATCCAGCTATCTTTCACGACTTATTAGCGGCTGCCGACGCTCTTGAACTACCTACAGCAGTCACCTGGAATCCTCACGGCAAAGTGCGGTTGGGAATAGGTGCTGATCCTGACTATCTGGCCCATTGGCAAGATCAGGCTACCGACGTCGAAACGGTGTCTACCGTTACTCCAGGAACGCTTGCCGATGACTGGGCTGACGCCGTCGTGGCTTCCGTTCTGGACCCCAATGCCGTGCCCGAGCCGCCCGACACAATCCAGCTTATACAAGCGACGTCGCGGGGCGAGCTATTAAGGCAAACGGCTGAGGCGATCGCCGAGGCTATCCACACCGAGCAGGTAACCCCTGGCGATATTGCGGTGATCGGTCCCGGTTTCGATGCGATCGCTCGTTACACCTTGGCCGCCATTCTGCAGAAGCAGCAGATTCCAGTTGCATCTTTGAATGACCAGCGACCGTTGGTGAGTACGCCTCTGGTGCGATCGGTGCTGACACTGATTCCCTTCATCTATCCTGGTTTGGGACGCTTGCTGGATCGTGATGCGGTGGCCGAAATGCTCGTCGTCCTCAGCCAGTCGGCGCAAGGCGATCCCAACAAACCCTGGTTCGAACGCGTCCAAATTGATCCCGTACGGGCCGAGCTCATTGCCGACCATTGTTTCCAGCCTGACCCCGAACAGCCAGAGCTTCTAGAAGTAACCGAATTTCCCCGCTGGGATCGGTTGGGCTACCAGGCGACTGAGGCTTATAATACATCGCGTGACTGGATTCTCCGCCAACGACAAGATCGACAGCAGCGCTTGATCACTAGCCCTGTCAACCTGATGGACCGGGCGATTCAGGCGTTCTTGTGGCGCGGCAACTACTTGCCCTACGACCAACTGGCAGCACTCCGTGAGCTGATGGAAACGGCCCAGCATTTTTGGGAGGTGGAGGGACGCCTGCGACAGCAGCGCTTCGTAGGGCAAAAGCTCGTGACCGAACTGAGTCCCGAAGGCCGTTTTTTGCGCTTGCTGCAGCAGGGCATTGTGACCGCGAATCCGTTTCCAGTGAAGCCGCTAGAGCATGGCCAGCAGGGCGTAATGCTCTCTACGGTGTTTCAGTATCGATCGCAGCGCCTCACCCACCGCTGGCAGTTTTGGCTCGATGCCGGTTCGCCCCGTTGGCTCACGGGCACCGACGAACTCTTTGGCTATCCCATCTTTCTCCGCAATTGTTCAGGCCGACCTTGGACGGTGGAATTTATTGAAGACAGTCACGAAGCACGTCTAGAGAGAATTCTACGGGATCTGCTGGGTCGCTGTGGCATAAAATGACACGTTCTGTGGCGCGACCCAGCA
>JBCBJE010000242.1:0-7216 GCA_038523735.1 Cyanobacteria bacterium J06626_18
AATTGTCATTGAATGACAATTTGATACTGAGGTGCTATCTTAGCTCAGGCGGAAACCGATATTCCCAGAACCCAAGGTATTAGCCAGGGAGCTGAAGAGGTTTGTTCGGTTATCCGGATGTAGGGTTTATCATCAACTGCATCTTCTTTGTGATAACTTAGGCAACTGATGACAGGGAAACAGCTTTTCAATAGCTTCAGGGGCTGTTCAAGAGAGTTTTCACGTTCATAGTAACGAAGCCATAGAAGTCTAGGGGGCTTATGTGTCGTGGTGTCTTCTGCTTTCTGGCTTGCAAGGCCTTCTTCGACGAGAGATGCCCGTAATTCCACATGAATCCGCCGACCAAATGGCGTCCACTGTAGTTATTTCCTGAAAGGTTTTTGGCAAGTTCAAACATGGATACAACCACGATTAACCAGAAGGTTGCCCACCCGATGGTGAAATTTCAGCGTCAGGTGCAATCCCTGGTAAAGCGCAAAGTTGTGAAACCCAGCGAGAGCATTTGGAAGATTGCCTTCTTGTTTGGTGACGACTGGGCTCACTGGAAGAAGGAACTCGAAGATTTCGACTTCTCGATGCAAGATCCGATTAGCGATTTGCTAGCTGTGGAATCTTGGGAAGAGGAGTGAGTGGAAGGGGGACAGGTTGGGGAAGGGGGACAGGTTAATGGGGAGTGGGAAAACCAGTCAACTACCGATTACCAATTACCAGCTTGCCAACCAAGAACAAAGAACTAAGGACGATTAACCAAACACAACTGTCCGATTCCCATATACGAGAATGCGGTTTTGCAGATGGAGCCGTACACCGCGGGCAAGGACAATACGTTCCAAGTCTTTGCCTTTGCGAATAAGGTCTTTTACGTCATCACGGTGGCTGATACGGACAACGTCTTGTTCAATTATGGGACCTGCATCTAGATCCTCAGTCACATAATGGGCTGTAGCCCCGATGATTTTGACCCCGCGTTCGTGGGCGCGGTGATAAGGTTGTGCGCCCATGAAGGCTGGCAGAAATGAGTGGTGAATGTTGATTACTTTAGGAAACTGACTCAAAAATTGACTGCTCAGGATTTGCATATATTTGGCAAGCACCACCAGATCGATAGTGTATTTTTGCAGTAGCTCTAACTGCTGAGCTTCCTGCTGTTCTTTGGTGTCTGCTGTTACAGGGATGTGATGAAAGTCGATGCCAAACTGATCCGCGATGGGCTGCAGGTCTGGATGATTGCTGATGATGAGGGGAATTTCAGCTGCAAACTCCTTGGCCTGGTGACGCCAAAGAAGATCCAACAGGCAATGGTTTTGACGGCTGACCCAGATGGCGATGCGGGGTACCGTGTTGGAGAAGTGTAGTTGCCAGTTAGCATGTAAGGGTTGGGCGATCGCATTGAAGGCCGGCCCAATTAGGTCGGGAGGGAGATTGAATCCCTCTAAGCTCCACTCTAGGCGGGATAAAAACAGACCGCTAGCCTCATCGCGATGCTGGTCGGCGTGAACAATATTGCCACCGTTGGCATAGATGAAGTTAGCCAGTTTGGCGACCAGTCCCTGTTGGTCAGGACAGGAGATGAGCAGCGTGGCCGAGGGCGAAGGGGGAAACTGTGTCATTGCGACTCGAGGGCGTCGGGTTCAGGAGAAGGAGCGCTTTCTGTCTCAGTGTCAGCTGTTTCTGGTGCTGTCTCAGTAGGTCTTTCATCCGCCTCAGGCGTTTCTATAGTCTCTCCGGAGGTATCTGCTTCTGCTTCAGGAGTTGCAGCTTCCCCGGTCGTATCTGTTTCAGGCGAGTCCTCTGTTGTAGGTTCGTCTGTGTCTGTCGCCTCATCAGTAGCTTCAGTATCAGGCTGATTATCTTCAGGACCGGGCTCATCCGCATCAGTGGCCTCAGCGTCGGCCCCCGGTTCTTCATCGGTATCTGAATCGGTCGGTGACTCTACAACCGCCTTCCACTCTGCCAAAGGACGGTCGACACCGTTAACGATGTCTGGAGACAGGACTGCAGCCGCAACCTCTCCCGCATCCTCTGGTAAGGGAAAGGTCGCGGGGTCAACCAGGGCATAGACATTCTCGCCGGTGAAATCGGCATCACCGAGTATCACTGTATGCGTCGTGCCATCTATTAGCGTGATTTTGATGGTGGCAGCGGGATTGTCCAGACCGAACTCACTTTGCGCTGCAGCGTCGATGCTAGTTGTGTTTACTAGTCCATTGGTCGTGAGGCGACTCAGGAGGAAGGCGATCGCCGCTTCTTCTGCAGGGTGATCTTCAGGGTCAACCAACTGCCAGGCTCCTGCATCGTCACGCTCGAAGGTAACTGCTAAGGTCTGAGTCTCGACCGACAAACTGACGACATCGGTCTCCTCAAAGTTGTAAACGGGGGAGGCAGCCTCGTCCTGAGAGAGGATTGTCTGATTAGCCTCACGTGCTTCAATAAACAGTACGACGCCTCCCAGAAGCAGAGCCGTTATGACTAAAGCAAGCGTGCTAGGTTTTAGTTTCATAGGATTACCGCCGTTGCAGAGCCATTACGATCGCTAATGCTAGTCCCGTTGCTGGGAGGATTAGCAGCGAGAAAATGCTAAGTCCCCAGGCTTGCTGCGCACTCATCAAAATGCGTCGGTTGGTCACCGTTTTGGGACGAATCGACAAGGTGGCGTCGCCTTCGCGGCCCAGCCAACTGACAGCATTCAAGAAGATGTCGCCATTCAGCTGTTGTTCGAAGGTGCCATCCGTGGCAAAACGTGAATTGCCAATAAGGACCATGCGGGCTTCTGCCGCCTGAGGGGGCGTTTCTTCGGTGTCAGCGACGTCTGCATCCGCCGTGGCTTCATCAGCGTTTGATGCCCCCACGTCGGTGTTTGTAGTGGCGGTTTCGACAGGACGGCTGAGAGCTGCTCCTAGCACATAGGGACCATCGGGAGGAGCCTCGGGGTCAAATGATAGGTTGCCGTCGTCGGCAATCGATTCGGCTCGACTTTGAGCATTGGTGATGAGGAGGGGCGTGCTGGTAATGCTGGGTAAATCGCGTGTCTCGACCGGGCGAGCGATGGGAAAGAACGATCGCCCATTGCCAAATTCTTGCGTGATGGGGTGATCGCCATAGTCGGTTACGATGAGCGCTGCTGGCCCCAGTTCAGCAAATTGCCCGGCTCCAGACAGGTCTAGGACAAGGCTATCGTCTAATAAAATACCCCAGTCATCTAGCAGGCTATTGAGTCCAGCATCGGTACGCGGATCCAGCATGAGGAAAACGCCGCCTCCCGCTGCCAAATAATCGGTCAGGGCATCGACTTCGGCTTCCAGAAAGTCTTGGGCGGGTCCTGCAACGACGACGACGCTAGCATCCTCTGGGACGGACTGCGTTTCGGTCAGATCAAGGGGATTTACCACATAGTTCTTTTCTTCTAAGCCGCTGATGGCTTGTTGGAGACCGGCATCGGTATCGCCAATTGGATATTCCTCATGTCCCTGGACAAAATAGACTGTGAGGGTGCGATCGCTGACAATTTGCTCCAGCGCATTGGTCAGCTGGCGTTCTGATAAGACTTCGGGGGTTCCTAAGGTCTGAGGGTTGGCCGGATCCCCGACAGTTTGTAAAAAGCGACGGTCCTCTCCGACTTCCAGAAAGACCGCGCCTGGCTGACTGATGTTGAAAGCTTGGGCCGTGACTGGGTCGGCAAACGGATCAATGTAGTCATAGCTGAACTGATCATTGAGGCGGCGGTAGCCTTCCAAAAGCTGTACGTCCTGAGGGTTTTGTACCGTGTCAAAAACCACTAGCCGCACGGGGCGATCTAGCTCTCGGACAATACTTTGCGAGGCCGGAGCGAGTGTATAGAGTCGTGTTTCAGTCAAATCCAGGCGGGTCGAATATTTCACTCCCAGAAAGTTGACTAGCCCCAAGATGACTAGCAAGGCTATTACAGAAATAGCGGCATTGGTTCCGACTTGGGTTGAGCGCTGCTGCCAAAAGGCCCCAGCTGTCTTACCGCTAAAACTAAGCCCCAAGAGGACAAGCCCTGCACCAAAAATGACAAGCCCAATCGGCAGGGGCTGCCAGCCCGATAAGCTGCCTGCCACTAAGCCTGCCGTGACCATCATCAACCCTGGCCAGGCCAGAAATTTCAACCACTTCCCTGAAAATAAGTGCCCTTTCATAGCCTCATTTCAATCTCTTGGTAGTGCATTGTTGACTCGCGCGTTTAATTAGGTCTAGTTCTGCTGGAACCTCAAAGCTTCAATGGATTGAGCCGTGAGGAAAAGCCCCAAAAAACCATAGGATAAAAATAAAACAACACCGCTGGTATCGAGAATGCCTTGAGTGAAGTTTGTAAAGTGCGTCAGCATTGATAGGTGATTAAGTGAATCTCCCAGCCATCCGGGGACTGCCCGTGCCAATGCATCGACAATCCACAAGAAAATCACCAGCGCGAAGGTCATGATAGCAGCCAAAACCGTGCTGCTCGTCAAAGAGGATATAAACATACCGAGCGACAGAACGCTGGCAGCGAGTAATACTAATCCCAAATTTCCAGCCAGTAACAACGTGGGCGCAACGGCAGGTTCTGAGGCCCCCAGCGCGATCGCTTCACACAGCATTAGCGGCAATACCATCGCAATGTAGAAGGTCACCACGGCTAGCAGCTTGCCCAAGGCTACCACCCAGTTGGTAACGGGTGAGGTCGCTAACAGCTCCAACGTGCCTTGTTTGCGTTCCTCGGCGTAGAGCCCCATCGACAAAATAGGCAGCACAAACATCGATAGCGATCCCAGTACCCCTAAATAATCTTGCAGAAATCGATAGGTCACATCAATCGGCGGCACTGGAGCCCCCAACTGTTGTGCTTGGTCCAGCTCAGCGGCTTGGGCAATGATGCCCTCAGGGCTAAACAACAGTACGACGAGGAAAAAGCCACCAAGGAGCCAAAATACGCCCGCAATGATGTACGCCAGCGGTGACGCAAAGTAGCTCTGTAGTTCCCGTCGATAGATTGCCAGGATGTTGCTAATGACTGTTCGGAGGGCCATGGTGAGTCTCCAGAGTGGGGCAGTAGAAGGATGGGGGAGTGGAAGGGGCGCAGGATGGGTCGGAGTCGAGGGTGGAGAGTCGAGGGTGGTCAGTAGCTAGCTCTTAGTTTTGGTTCTTAGTTCTGTGTTGTCTGTTGTTCGTTAATGGTCGATGGCTGATGGTTGAGTTGGGGCAAGGCATTTGGAGCACAGAGTCTTGATGGGTGGTAAGGATACGGACCAAATGCCTTGCTCTTACAGATTCTGCTTTCCCCTTTTCCGCCTTCCCCTTTTCCCCTTCCCACTACCCATTACTCTCTACCTCATCAAACTCACCAACCTCGACTTCTTCGGCTTCTGCTGCCGTTTCCTCCATGGTTAGATTTAAAAAGATGTCTTCGAGGCTGGCCTGATGGCGGCGCAGTTCGCAGAGGCCAAAGCCTGCTTGTACAAGGGTGGCTGCGATCGCTTCGCCTGGGTCTCCAGCAGCTTCGGGGGTAACCTGAAAACGATAGCGAGAATCGTCCTGGCCCGGTGAATTCAGCTGTTCGACCGTGCTGATTGCTGGAATGTTGAGCAGGGTTTGTTGGATATCGGCAGAGGTTCCCCGGACTTCGACTTCATAATTGAGCGCGCCCGTAAGCTGGTGCATGAGGGTATCTAATGTACCAGCGGCGATGAGCTGCCCTCGATTGATAATTGCAACGCGATTGCAGGTTGCATCGACCTCTGGCAGGATGTGCGTTGAAAGGATGATCGTGTGGTCACCAGCCAAACTGCGGATTAGCTCGCGGACTTCACTGTTTTGGCGGGGGTCGAGTCCAGAAGTGGGTTCATCCAGCACAATCACAGGCGGGTCATGGACGATCGCTTGGGCAATGCCCACTCGCTGACGATAGCCTTTGGAAAGTTTGCGAATCAGTACGGATTCTTTTTCTTCCAAGCTGCAGCGCTCCATCGCATGATTGACCCGCTCGAAGCGATCGCCCGCTGGAATCCCCTTCAAACGAGCCACAAAATGCAGAAACGCCTCGACGGTCATGTCGAGATATAGCGGTGGCTTTTCGGGCAGATAGCCAATGCGCTGCCGTACCGCGATCGAATCCGTGTGGACATCATAGTCAGCAACTCTGGCAGTCCCCCTGGTGGCGGGTAGGTAGCCGGTCAAAATCCGCATTGTGGTCGTTTTGCCCGCCCCATTAGGCCCGAGAAAGCCCAAAATCTCACCGGGCTCAACAGTGAAGGAAATGTCCTCCAGGGCCACGGTCGATCCGTAAACTTTGTGTAGGTGTTCAACTTCGATCATGTTTGACCCTTCCTAACCCCGACGATAATAATGTCTGATTGGCAAATTGACGACTGTTTATGACTGAAATATCCAAACAATCTCCTGAAACGCCTGACCTGCCTCAGGGACCGGGTACTGTGTTTACCTTTATCTACTATTTCTCGGGGGCAGCCCTAATTGCTGTTTTATTTACGGCGAAAACCCTGGGGGTAGGCTTCAATGCCGGCATCGTTGGCCAGTCAGCTTTGTTGGTGGGAGGGGTGAGCGGGCTTTTGGGGACGTTTTACAACCGCACAAAAATGCTCAAGCTTGAAGTCACCCAGCCCAAAGCCTTTATGCGCAAGCTAGCTGAGACACTCATGGATATGGGCTACACCTTGACCGAGACCCTCGATGACATCTCGCTATATCGGCGATCAGGACTGGGTAAATTCTTCGCTGGCGACATTTATGTTCAGCGGCAAGACAACGCTGTGATACTCGTTAGCCGAGCCGCCAATATCCGAACGTTGGCAAAACGTTTAGGCTAAGGGCAACGCATGGCAAAGAAGCAAAAGTTCCCCCATTTGGTGGGGTCAAAATGGACGGCTCGACAAAAGACGCTGGGATGGCGACATTTTCAGGTGGTGAACCGCAAGAACCAGGGAGCGCTGGTCTTTGCGGAGCTAGTAGCTGCCTGCGACCCCGAAGTGCGGTTTTGGATTAATGCCAAAGGACTCAAAAATCCTAATCTCTGGGCTGCTGGGTGGCGATCGCTTCAGGAACAAGAGCAGCCACCCTCTCTGTAAAAAATTGTTAAGCTAGGTGGGTGATAAAAATAACCCTAACTCCTGAGGACTCTGTATGTATTCCTCCGAACCCCCTAACGAAGCCGATACTCCCCTGGTGCAGTCTGTATTAGAGCCTTTGTTGAATGATTTTC
>JBCBJE010000243.1:0-7203 GCA_038523735.1 Cyanobacteria bacterium J06626_18
AAGAAATTGCGGTAATGAATCAGGCCCAGCGCGATCGCCCCGATTTAAAGGACCTGGCCCAAGCCATTGAGCAAGACGTTCCCAATGGCAGCTCGATTCAGCAATTGCGGCAAATTGATCAGGCCATTCAGTCCATCTTGAAGCAGGGCGACGGCCTCATGCTCTTTCCTGAAGGACGCCTGGGTGAAAAAGAAGGTCACCTGCATCTGCCGCTAAAACGAGGCACCGTAATTTATGCGATGCGATCAGGCGTTCCTATCGTACCGGTCAGCATCACTGGCACACACACCCTGTTTTTTCGCAAAACCCTGACCCTCCGATTTGGCCAGCCCATTCCCTTTACCCAACAAGCTCGCCCTAAGCGCAAAGCCATTGATGCTGCGATCGCCCAACTCGAACCCGCCCTCAGTCATCTTCTCAAACCTGGCTATCAAGAACCCAACACCGCCAAGCCCCTGGAACGCTGGCTCAACCAGCTTTTCTGGTGAAAAATACGCCGCCAAATCGATTGCTGTCCCTTAACCAGACGATGTTCGCCTTCTACCTTCCGCTATATTGAACTGGCGTCGTCAAAAACAAATCTGTGGTTGCTCCTGAGTCTCCCGCGACATTAGAACCGCTTCGCAGTGTCCACACAACCAATTTTCCTGTTCTGCTCAATCAGCTGGGCCTATCCCTTATGGTTTCAACCTACCAGGCGGGGAAAGTCGTGCTGGTGCGGGCCGACGGTGAAACCCTGAACACTCACTTTCGGATATTGCAAAAGCCAATGGGGTTGGCAGTGAACAATGCGGGGCGGATGGCGATCGGTACCAGCTCCCACATTTGGGAATTCCGCAACGTACCGGCTGCTGCCCCCAAGCTGAAACCGACTGGCAAACATGACGCCTGTTTCCTACCCCGCAATATCCACATCACGGGTGATATCGACATTCACGAAATGGCCTGGGGCAACGAGGGATTGTGGTTCATCAACACCCGCTTTTCCTGCCTTTGCACGCAGGATCTGGACCACAGCTTTGTCCCCCGCTGGCGACCGCCTTTTGTGAGCGCTTACGCCCCGGAAGATCGCTGTCACCTCAATGGGCTAGAACTCATCGACGGCGTCCCCAAATACGTAACCGCGCTAGGTATTACCGATACCCCCGGTGGCTGGCGCGAGAACAAAGCCCATGGCGGTATTTTGATGGATATTACTACTGATGAGATTGTGGTGCAGGAATTGTCGATGCCCCACTCGCCCCGCTGGTATCGCGATCGCCTCTGGGTGCTGGAATCTGGCGATGGCAGTTTAGCCACCGTCGACCTCACCACCGGTAAAGTCGAGCCCGTCATCTACCTACCCGGCTTCACTCGAGGCATTGATTTCTATGGCCCCTTAGCTTTCATCGGCTTGTCACAAGTGCGAGAATCCGCCGTATTCAGCGGCATCCCCTTAACCGAACGTCTAACCGAGCGCATTTGCGGCGTCTGGGTCGTCAACATTGAGCAGGGCGAAATCATCGCATTTCTCAAATTTGAGGATGCCGTACAAGAAATCTTTGCCGTGCAAGTGCTTCCCGGTACTTGCTTTCCTGAGCTGTTCGTGGAGGAAAACGAATTTCTCAAGACCTCTTACGTGTTACCGGATGAGGCTTTCGCAGAAGTCGAGCTGTCCAATGCTCCCCCCTCTGAATCCGAACAATGTTTCCAGACAGCCTTGCGGGCCTATCAATCGGGGGAACTGGAAACCGCTGTCCAGCATTATCAAAAAGGATTAGAGCTAAACCCTCGGCAGATGACTGCCCGCTATCAGCTAGGCGTGATTTTGGTTGATCGACAACAGTGGCAAGCCGGTATCGAGCAGTTGGAGCAAGTCGTAGCCGAACGATCTGATCATGTTGAAGCGCACAATAGCTTAGCCGTCGCCCATCTGAATCTAGGCAATCGAGAAAAAGCTCAGTGGCACTTTGAGCGCGCGATCGCCCTCAACCCTGGATTTGCTCTCGCCCGCAATAACCTCAATGCTTTGAAACAGCTTGATGAGGGGGATAGGCGTTGATAGGTGGTTCTTGGTTCTTCGTTCTTCGTTCTTCATTAATAGTTGTTTCTTAGTTCATGATCCCTAGTTAAGGGTTGATGGTTGGTAATCGGTAATTGGTAACTGCTTATGACATTGCTACCCATCACCCACTACTCATTACCCCATCACTTCCCCACTCTCCCACTCCCTCTGCGCCTGTGCCCTATTCCCCCGCTCCCTCTATGCAGAGCAGCCAACCCCCCGTAGACTGAGGGAGACCATAAAAAAATTCTAAAGGGCGAGAACATGCGGATTCTGTTTGTAGCGGCGGAAGCGGCACCGCTAGCGAAGGTTGGAGGCATGGGAGACGTGGTAGGAGCTCTGCCCAAAATCCTCCGCAAGATGGGGCACGATGTTCGCATTTTTATGCCCTATTATGGCTTTATGGCCGACAAGGTCGAGATTCCCAAAGAGCCCGTTTGGCAGGGCTATGCGATGTTCAACGACTTCGCAATTTACGAAACGGTTCTGCCTGACAGCGACGTACCGCTATACCTCTTCGGTCACCCTGCATTCGACGGACGCAATATTTACGGCGGCGACGACGAAGACTGGCGCTTTACCTTCTTTGCCAACGGAGCCGCAGAATTTGCCTGGAACTTCTGGAAACCGCAGGTGATTCACTGCCATGACTGGCACACAGGCATGATTCCGGTGTGGATGCACGAAACCTCCGATATCGGCACCGTCTTCACCATCCATAACCTTGCTTACCAGGGGCCTTGGCGCTGGAAACTGGAGAAAATGACGTGGTGTCCCTGGTTTATGCAGGGGCACAACACCATGGCCGCAGCCGTACAGTATGCCGATCGCGTCAACACGGTCTCCCCTACTTATGCCCAACAGATCCAAACGCCGGAATATGGTGAGCAGTTAGAGGGGCTGCTATCCTTTGTCGGTGGCAAACTCAGCGGCATCCTCAACGGCATTGATATGGAGCGGTTTGACCCAGAAACCGACACCCAACTGCCCAAATCGTTTGGCCTGGAAACCATGGAACGCCGCCGCGCCAATAAGGTTACTGTGCAGGAAGAAATGGGCCTTGAGGTTAACTCGGAAGCCTTCTTAGTGGGGCTGGTTAGTCGCCTAGTAGAGCAAAAGGGGATTGACCTGATTTTGCAAACGATGGATCGTTTCCTGGCCTATACCGATGCTCAGTTTGTACTGCTGGGAACCGGCGATCGCTATTACGAAAATCAGCTGTGGGAATTAGCCTCCCGCTATCGGGGGCGGATGGCAGTGTACTTGCTGTATAGCGACGGTATTGGTCGTCGGATTTACGGGGGAGCCGATGCCTTCTTGATGCCCTCACGGTTTGAGCCCTGCGGTATCAGCCAAATGATTGCTATGCGCTACGGCTGTATACCCGTCGTGCGCCGTACCGGTGGCCTGGTCGATACTGTGACTCACAACGACCCCACGAACCAAGCGGGAACAGGTTACTGCTTCGATCGCTACGAGCCGCTGGATCTCTACACCTGTCTCGTGCGTGCCTGGGAAGGCTACCGCTACAAGGACGCCTGGAAAGCTCTGCAAGAACGAGCCATGCAGCAAAACTTTAGTTGGGATAAGTCTGCCGTAGAGTACGTACGCCTGTACTCGGAGATTTTGGGCGTGGATTACAAGACGCAGTTGGATTTGAATGAAAAGGCAAAGGTAAAGGGTAAGGGAGTAGGGGGTAGGGGGTAGGGGGTCCTTTGTTACTCTCCACCCTCTACCCCTACGCCTCATTAACAGCCAAATCGATCGCGGTATTGAACCGCTGCCACGCTTCTCTTACATGGCCTTGGAGGAGGGCGGCGAGCGCGCTTAGCCCCTGAATTTCAGGAGAATCGGGGGCGAGTTCGAGAGCAGGGGCGAGCGCGGTTTGGGTGGCTTTAGGGTGGAAAGCGTAGAGGTGGGCGAAGCCGAGATAGGCGTGGGCGTAGGGGTTGTTTGCGTCTTGTCGGGCTAGTTGTTCGAGGGTGGCGATCGCTTCAGGTACTTTGAGCTGCAGGACCTGGGACAGTGCGAGACCGTAGCCATAGTCCATGATTTCAGGTTCGTCTTGCCAGCGTTGGGTGAGGGTTTGCTCGGCTTGAACGGTGTAGTTCTGGATGGGGTCGTAGAGATTGATACGACCAACAGGGCCGAATACGTTGTCCAGAAAGTTGGGGCCTTGGGGCAAGAAGCGGCTGACTTCGCGCAGTTGGGTTACCCAGTCTAGTTCGGGAGCCTCTACAGGTGGAGCATCCGTTGCAAGAGTCACCGTGACTTCAGAGATTTCGAGGGATTGAGGCGAGCTGTCTTGTCCATTTAAGTAACGGCCTGTGAGACGATAACTGCCGGGGGCAAGGTCCGCTGGCGGTAGCGTAGCGGTACGCTCTGTGATTTGGAAGCAACCATCAGGGTTGATATCTTTGGCCGCACTGAGTGTTGTTTGGTTGGGCTGAATCGGGTTGGGACGGAGAGTGCCCAGACCGATGCTATGGTCATGGATCCAGGGGCGGTTCGCAGTTGGGTTGGGTGACGTGGGGGCGTCTGGTTGCCAGGTCAACAAAACGATTCCGGTTCGCAGCGCTTGCCACTGACCGACCCATTCGTAGGTGACGGGCATAGGTTGACCGGGCGGCACTTGCGCTGTAGTTTCCACACGGCTGAGCTGAGGAACTGGACTGGCAGCACAGGCGCTATCGGGTAGTGCCGTCACCGTGACCGGGAAGGTTTGGCGACGGTAGAGGTAAAGGCGGCGATTGCCGGGAAGGTCCCAAGTCTGATCGACCTCAAACTCAGGACGCTGCTCTAGCTGTCGCACCATCTCGGCTTTGTTACTGTCGTGTTCCGGTGGCCAGGGCTGGTCGAGTTTGCGCCGCGCATAGAACCAGGAGAGCGATCGCAAATCCTGCTCTAAAAGGTCGGCGCGTTCAGCGACCTGCCGCCCGTATACCTGATAGTCCTGCAGCTTACCGTAATAGCTGATGTTGAACTGATTCACCGCCGCTGTCGAGTGCAGTCCCCCCAGTGTCGCGATTTGGTAGGGGCGGACTTGGGCCAACCAGTCCATCAGCTCCGGATGGGGGTAGGGCTGGCCGCGATAGGGATATAGTTGGCTTTCAGGAGCCAAGGTTGAGGCGATCCACGCGCCCGGTGCCAACCCAATGGGAAACAGATTCAGCACTGTTACCAAGACACTCAGCCCCAACGTGAGGTTGGTAACCCATGGCCATCGTCGCCACCAACATCCCAACCCCCAGGCCAAGAAAATCGCTAGAACCGGCAGGTATGGCGCAATGTAGCGCGAGTCCTTGTTAACAACGGCAGACCACAGCAAATAAGCCCCCACAACGTACACCAACAACCACCATCGACCAGCCACCGTCCCATCCAACTTCAAAGAGGATTTGCGCCCCGGTAGCAGCCCCACTAACCAAAAGAGCAGACCCACCAGCGGAACGATTAGCAAAATCCAAGAAACAGCAGCCGGTAGGTCTCGCCAGTAGTAGGTCCAGGCTGCCAGCGTATCCAGGGTCGGGTCACCTTCCATCTGAGCCGACCGAACGTTGGTATTGCCCAGAATGCTGAACTGAAACACCCAGTTCACCGAAAGCCAGGGGAACATGACTAGGAGGGTCGCGATCGCCCCCATTCCCAACTGCAGCATTCGGCCCCACCGCAAGCCAAAGATCGTGGTCAAGCTGACCCAGGCCAGCGGCACAGCCAAAAACAAGACAGCAGCCTGCTTTGTCATCAGCGCCAGCCCAAAACTGATGCCAAAGCCTAGCATCCAGCCCCACTGCCGCCATCGTTTTTTGGCATCTTGCCATACCGTTAGGCACCAAAAGCTGACCACCACGAGCACAGTCAGAGCGTAATCCAGCTGATAGTCCAGCCCCACCTGCATCAGACGCGGCATGAGCAAACAAATACCTGCAGCCAGTGTTCCAATCTGGGAGTTGAAGAGATGTCGCCCCAGTCCATAGGTGGCAATCAGCAACACCAAGGCGAACAGACCATTGGCCAATAATGCTGGATCAGGCCCAGGTCCTAAAAAAACGTGAATTAGCGCAGTAACTAGATACAAGACCGGGGGGTATTTGGGCGATAACAGCCACAAGTGTCGCCAGCCCCCAGCGGACAGCCAATGGCCGTGGGTCAATGTCCACCAATAATTCGTCGCTAGCGAAAGATGCTCCGACTGATCCCAAGCAGGCACGCGACGATCCAAGACAACCCAAAGTATCGCTATCCCCATAGCTAACACCCACATCACCCCGATGCGTCCTAAATCTTGCCCCCAGGAGGATGGCTGCTTTGCCATGGTGTTTGAGCCACTCGATCGCTAACACAGCCGTATTGTAGGGCGCGGTTGGCCTTTTAATAAGCAGGAGAGACAGCGTAAGAAAAAAGTACCTGTGGAGGGCAGGCAGGGGAAGCGGAGGGAGCAGGGGAAGCGGAGGAAGCAAAGATGTTGTTTATGGGTAAATCCTCAGAAGCAAAATAACTGTTTGCCCTCACGAAATGTTACGGGATTTGTAGTCGCGACATCCCTGACACGGACCATCGGGGTGCACCGCACAGCGTACCAGCTCCGATCGCGCGTTGTAGCAACAGGTTGCATCGCCAATTACCCAGCGATCGCCCACCAAGCTTTTCTCCTCAGGTAAGTCCACCGCTTGTACATACAGCGCAATTTTCTGTAGCTGATAGCGATTCGCCTTGAACTGATAGCGATGGCGGCGTTCCAATACGGCATAGGTTTGCCCCTCATGGGTAACCTGAGAACCGGGTTGGGGTGTCCAGTCCAGTTGTAGATTGCCGAGCGATCGCTGCGAGTCAGTCAGAATCAGCTCTGTCGGCAGTGATGGTTGCTCCATAGAGTTATGTCTCGCACTGGAACGCTAGTTCGCAATGCCATTAAACCTCTCTAAGGAATGTAACAGAAAACGAAAAACAAGCGTCTACACTATTGGAGGTCATTTCAGTAGTCATACATTTGCTTGAATATCAAGAAGATATCTGTCAAGGCGGTGGTACCTTCAAAAATTTCTCCTCGCTGAGCAGCATCCCAACCAATTTGAGCTTCTCGCTGAAGTTCTGGCAACCGTCCTTGACAGATATCTTCTTGATATTCAAGCAAATGTATGACTACTGAAATGACCTCC
>JBCBJE010000244.1:0-7192 GCA_038523735.1 Cyanobacteria bacterium J06626_18
CAATATTGGCTCTCGGCGTGTCATGGAAAAATGCGGATTCACGCATTACAAAACAGAGACAGTTCGCTGGGAAAAATTTGACAAACCTATAGAACTTGTTTCCTACAGAGCTGAACTTTCTAAATTTCCACGCTCAACTCTGTAGGAAACAAGTTCTATAGGTTTGTCAAATTTTTCCCAGCGAACTGTCTCTGTTTTGTAATGCGTGAATCCGCATTTTTCCATGACACGCCGAGAGCCAATATTGGACGATTGCGTATCACCTAAAAACTGGGTCACCTCTGGCAAATGCACAAGACACCACTGCAAAACTACTTGCAAAGCCTCGGTTGTATAGCCGCGACCGTACACCTTATGACTAATGTCGTAGTGAACAGTCGCGTAATTTTTATCAAGGGTGATTTGCATCGTGCCAAGTAATTTGGATGGGTCGCGATCGCAAACTGCCCACGAAAGCTGATTAGGGTCTTCAAGCATCAGAACATGCTCTAAAAAGTCCTAGACTTCGGCAAGTGTGGTGGGTGATTCGTATTCAACGTATTGAGAAAACTCCGGCGTAGAAGCATAAGCAAACAGATCTTCGGCATCGCTGGCAACAAACGGACGAAGCAAAAGGCGTTCGGTTTCTATTGTGGGTACGTGCATAGAATCTTCTTTCACGAACTACTAATCAGCAACCAAACCCCTCCGATCGCAACCATCACCCCCAAAATCGCGCGCCAACTTACGCGATCGCCCATCATCGCGGCAATGGGCAGCACAAATAGGGGACTGGTCGCCAGCAGGGCTTGAGCAATACCAGCCGGGGCGTATTTGAGCGAAACTTGCTGTAGCCAGATTGCCAGGTATGTTCCCAGGAAGGCGGCGAGGGTAATCCAGGGGAGTAGCTGGCGCGATCGCAGCGGCTGCAACTGGGCTACCACCGGTCCCCGCACCGCAACCAACACCACAAGGACGACGACACCAGCAGCAATCCGCAACAATCCACTCCAGAGTGGGTCCACCACTGTATCAGCCAAAGCGCCGCGCGATATCACGGCTCCCGTAGCTTGAGCCAGCTCCGCCAGCAGGCCCCAAAACACCCCACGCCAGAGCTGCGGACTCGTGCCATCCTTCGCTGGAACCCGTTCAGCAATTACCCAGGTAACACCCAGGGGGGTCAGGAAAATGCCCATCCACGCGATCGCACTCAGCTGTTCGCTCAGAAATAGCAACGCCAGCAGCGCCGTCAACGGAGGGGCCAGCGACTCCAGCAGCAGCGTCCGTCGGGCACCCAATGCATTGAGTGCCGTGAAATAAGCCGTGTCACCTAAGCCAATGCCGATCGCACCACTGAGCAACAGCCAAACCACAGCCACCCCCGGCAACTCGGGCCGCAGCTTGGCCTGCAGCACTAGCGTCAGCGTGATAAACGCGATCGCGATAATCCCCTTCACCAGATTCAGCACCAGCGGACTTAGGGATTTTCCGAATCGCCCGTACACAACGGTCGATAGCGACCACAAAAAAGCTGCCCCTAGTGCAGCAATCTGACCTCCTAACATCTAGCACCTATGCCAAGTGCGTTTGAAAAAAGGTCAGCGTTTGGTCCCAGGCATCCTCAGCGGCAGCAGCGTTGTAGGCTTCGGGGCGAGTGTCATTGAAGAAGGCATGCCCCGCACTAGCATACATCTGGGTTTCGATCGTCGCTCCCGCACTTTTAGCCGCTGCCACGAGCCCTTCAACCGCCTCCAGGGGCACCAGATTATCCTGTGCTCCGAAGAGTCCCAAAACCGGTGCAGACAGCTTCGAGAAGTTGGGCTGAATATTGGGATGGATGCCGTAGAAATCGACCGTGGCTCCGATGCGATCGCTCACGGTCGCTGCTAGCAGCGCTAACTGGCCCCCCATGCAAAAGCCCACAACGCCCACTTGGGGTTGATTAACGGCTTCCAGATTGAGGAGATAGCCGATGGCAGTTTCCAGCGATCGCGCTGTTTTTTCCATATTCAGTGCCATCATTTTGCGCCCCGCTTCATCCGGCGAGGTGGTGCTCTCACCGTCATACAGATCGGGAGCCAATGCTACATATCCTGCTTCGGCGAAGCGATCGGCCACGGTTTTAATGTGCGGCACCAACCCCCACCATTCCTGCAACACGATAACCCCAGGCCCCTCGCCTGAAGCCGGGACTGCCAGATACCCCAACCCATCCAAATCCATACCCATGTCACCGATTCCATCACCAAACGCCTTTCTGAGGCTAGCACTGCGGAGCAGGGAACAGGGAAGGTAGTGGGTAGTGGATAATGGGTAGTGGGTAATGAGTAGTAGGTGGTGGGGTGGATAATAGTCAGCATTAACCTCCACCCTCCACTCCCTAGTCTTTATGCTTCGGATGAGAATTCTCGTTTCACACTCTCACCACCAGTTCGTAGAATTGAAGTAGTTGCTACCAAATTTGAGGATCGATCGAACCTATGCAAACTCTGGCGTTGACAAACGAAAACGTAGAAACTGTTCTGGATGATCTACGCCCCTATCTCATGGCCGACGGCGGCAATGTGGAACTGGTCGAAATCGATGGCCCGGTCGTGCGCCTGCGCCTGCAAGGAGCTTGCGGTTCTTGCCCCAGCTCCACCATGACTCTGCGGATGGGCATCGAGCGACGCCTGCGTGAGTTCATTCCCGAAATTGCTGAAGTTGAGCAGGTGGCTTGACCTGATAACTCATCAACAACGTCTGGGACATTAATATCTGGTTTCTTGAGCGGTTGTGCCGATTTCACGAGAGTGACCGACGCAACCGTTCAACACTCTTTGCTCTGGTTAGGATGGACCCAACTTAAGGATCCCTCAATAATGCTGGAGCCTCAGAAAGCCCTTCAGAAACTGCGCAAGCTCTCTACTCGGCAACGCCTGCAGCTGATTCATACGCTGAACCAGCTGCCCCTATCGCAGCTTCTAGAAGTAGAGATAACGCTAGAGGCTCCTCCAAGAAGAATGACAGAGCTTAGCGCGACACGGGCTCAGCGGACTGCATGGTTATTCAGATATCTGGAAGGTCCTAGCGGATTGGGCTTAAGTCGATTACTGGAAAGTCTTGAGGGAATGGGCATAAAGCCTTTCACCGAGAATGTACCTTCCCAAAAATTCGATCTTCAATGTGCTGACCTGCGGGGAGCTGATCTTCGGGGTATGGATCTGCAGGGTGCCAACTTTCGCAGCGCCAAGCTGCGTCGTGCCAAGCTCAGTCGTGCCATCCTCCACCGTGCTGACCTAAGTCATGCGGTCCTCAGTCGCGCAATTCTCCGCAGCGCTGATCTCAGTCAGGCAATCCTCTGCGGGGCGCTCCTGAGCGATGCGGTCCTTTATGGCGCGGTCCTCCAGGATACGGACCTTACGGATGCTCTTGTAGGGAAAGCAACCTTTGGGAATAACTTGGGACTCACCGAGCAAGACAAGGACGATCTTAAACAGCGAGGGGCTATCTTCCAGGAGAGTCGTTCAAACACCCCTGCTTTGACAAATTAGAGACGGTTACAGAAGAACCGCTTCTTGAACGAATTCGACAATGTTGCCATCCGGGTCTTCAACCATGACGATCGCAGCTCCATTGCCAAGCTGAGTCATTGGCACTGCAATGGAGACTCCGTTCCGCTCAAGCTCCGTCACGATCGCAGCCACGTCAGCGATCAGCAGGGCAATGTAGCGATATCCCAAAGCCGTCGCGATACCCTTTGGCGACTGTTCTGACGGTGCTTCATCCAGTTACACCAGCTTAATCAAAGACTCGCCGTGCCGCAGTAGCTACGTCATTTTGTCTGTAATGCGCGATCGCGCCCTAGACTGTTCAAATATCCAAGGGTTGCAAGCAGAACCCTTCCCCTAAGATGGGGATACGCTGCTTTCGGCCTCTCTATGCCTAAATGGTTTAACACAGCAGGTCCCTGCAAAGCCGACATCCACTACATGCTACCGCCGTTGGCACGGTTACCTGAAGTGACGAAGCTGATCGAGCAGCAGGGCTACTTCATTATTCATGCGCCACGACAAGTGGGTAAGACTACGGCCATGCTGGCTTTGGCCCAGCAACTAACTGCGAGTGGTCAATATGCAGCAGTCATGGTCTCAGCAGAGGTTGGTGCAGCCTTCCCCCACGATCCAGGGCTTGCCGAAGCAGCGATTCTGGATGCTTGGCAAGACGATGCAACCTATTGGCTACCCTCTGAACTTCACCCACCCAACTGGCCCGACTCAGAGCCCGGACGGCAAATTGGGGCCGCCTTAAGCCGGTGGGCTCAGCAGTCGCCTCTCCCCTTGGTTGTCTTCATTGATGAAATCGATTCTTTGCGCGATGAAACGTTAATTTCCGTTTTACGCCAGCTTAGGAACGGCTATCCCAAGCGACCACAACGTTTTCCCCATGCCTTAGCACTTATCGGAGTACGCGATGTACGGGACTATAAAGTCGCAGCGGGTGGCAGTGACCGCCTGAACACTTCTAGTCCTTTCAACATCAAGATCAAATCCTTGACCCTGAGGAACTTCACAGCCATCGAAGTCGCTAACCTCTACCAGCAACACACGGTCTTAACAGGGCAGCCATTTGTCCCCCAAGCTGTCCAGCATGCATTTACGCTCACCCAGGGGCAGCCTTGGCTAGTTAATGCCCTAGCGAAAGAAATTGTCGAAGAAATCGTGCCTGATCCCGCTCAATCTATTACGGTTGAGCATTTTGAGGTGGCTAAAGAGAACTTGATTCAGAGGCAAGATACTCATCTGGACAGTTTGACCAGTGTCTTACGGGAAGACCGCGTGCGTGCCATTGTTGAACCGATGCTGGCAGGGCAAGAGTTGGGTGATATTCCGCAGGATGATCGCCAGTTTCTTATCGATTTGGGCCTAGTTGTTCGGAGTCAGGAAGGGGGACTAACCCCTGCGAATCCCATTTACCGGGAAGTGTTGCCCCGAGTATTGGCTCGTGGCACTCAGGATACCCTACCGATGATTCGGCCTAGCTGGCTGAGTGTTGAAGGGAGGCTAGTCCCAGACAAGCTATTGCAAGCTTTTTTGAGCTTTTGGAAACAGCATGGTCAGCCTTTACTCAAAAGCGCGCCTTATCACGAAATTGCGCCTCATCTGGTACTAATGGCATTTTTGCATCGTGTGGTTAACGGAGGTGGCACCCTAGAACGAGAATATGCCATCGGCTCTGATCGCATGGACTTGTGCTTGCGCTATGGGAACGTGACGCTAGGAATGGAACTGAAGGTTTGGCGCGATGGTCGTCCTGACCCAATCAAGACGGGTTTAAAGCAATTAGATCGTTATCTGGCGGGACTTGGGCTGGATACAGGTTGGTTAGTGATTTTTGATCAGCGCTCGGGGCTACCTCCAATTGCTGAACGAACCCAAGTAGAAGCGGCAAAAACGGTAAGTAATCGAAATGTTGTTGTGATTCGTGGCTAGCGTGTTCTAGCGCGATCGCACGGATTGCCCTGCGTTCACTTGGAGAAATTAAAGTATTAGAAACACCCAAATGTTTCAGCATCCGTTGCTGCAGGCAGGCTGGTATCCTTGACAATTGGCGAGGGCTGGGTGGCCTAGTTTCTGGAAGCTGGAAGAGGAAGCGAGTAGCGTGCTGGATCTTAAATACATTCGACAGAACTTTAACGAAGTGCAGGCAACCCTCGGTCGGCGAGGCGAGTATGACCTGCAGCAACTGCGCGACCTAGACCAGCAGCAACGGGAGATTGAAGGGGAGCGATCGCAGCTTCAAGCCCGCAGTAATGAAGTCGGCAAAGCGGTAGGCCAGAAAATTCGCGAAGGGGCTGACCCCAAAGGGCCAGAGGTCGCAGACCTACGAGAAGAGGGAAACCAGGTCAAAGCGCAGCTAGGCGAACTAGAGCCCAAGGAGCGAGAGCTGAAGGCTGCAATTGAAACGCTGCTGCTAGCGCTGCCCAACCTCCCCAGCTCAACAACACCCGACGGCAAAGACGAATCTGAAAATGTGGAAGTGCGCCGCTGGGGCGATGAGTACTTGCCCACTGATAGCGCCTCACTGAAACCCCACTGGGAAGTGGGGGAAGCCTTGGGTATTTTCAATTTTGAGCGATCGACCAAAATTGCCCAAAGCCGCTTTGTCACCTTAGTCGGATTGGGAGCGGCGCTGGAGCGTGCCCTCTTCACCTTCATGCTGGACCGCCACACTCAGCATGGCTATACCGAGGTGATGCCCCCCTATCTGGTCAACACCGCATCGCTAACGGCATCAGGCCAGCTGCCCAAATTCGCTGAGGAAAGTTTCCGCTGTGCCAAGGATGATCTGTGGCTCTCACCGACGGCGGAAGTTCCGGTAACAAACCTGCACCGCGACGAGATCCTGAATGCTGAAGACCTACCGTTTCACTACTGCGCCTACACCCCCTGCTTCCGTCGCGAAGCGGGCAGCTACGGTCGGGATACGCGGGGACTGATTCGTCTGCACCAGTTCAACAAGGTGGAGATGTACAAGTTTGTCCGCCCTGAGACATCGGCAGACGAGCATCAAACATTGGTGGCGGATGCCGAGGCGATTTTGCAGGCGTTGAAATTGCCCTATCGCGTCATCGAGTTATGCACGGGTGACTTGGGCTTCTCAGCCAATAAAACCTACGACTTGGAAGTATGGTTGCCCTCGTCAGGCACCTACCGCGAAATCTCTAGCTGCTCCAACTGTGGCGATTTTCAAGCACGGCGGGGCAACATTCGCTTCAAAGAGACTGGTAAGAAAGGGACGCAGTTTGTCCATACGCTGAACGGGTCAGGACTTGCGATCGGGCGGACGATGGCAGCCGTGTTGGAAAACTACCAGCAAGCCGATGGGACTGTGAAGGTTCCTGAGGTGCTGCAGCCTTACCTGAAGCGGGAGTGGCTGTAGGGATATAGCTTTGTGCGTTTTGGTCAAGCAGATCTTTGTAGTTGAAGGGCAAAGGGAAAGGGAAAGGGAAAGGGAAAGGGAAAGGGAAAAGGGGAGTACTTTGATTTGTCTGTATGGCCCTGTAGGTGGGTGCATCCCAGTTCTGTAATAAGCACTAATGCTTATTACAGAACTGGGATGCACCCACCTACAGGGCCATACAGACAAATCAAAGTCCTCCCCTTTTCCCTTTCCCTTTCCCTTTCCCTTTCCCTTTCCCTTTGCCCTTCAACTACAAAGATCTGCTTGACCA
>JBCBJE010000245.1:0-7188 GCA_038523735.1 Cyanobacteria bacterium J06626_18
AGTAGCTGTTTAGCAGGAAAGCGGGACAGAAAGTGATGAGAGAGCGAGTGTAGATCAAGTTTTGAGTTCTCAACTTTAAATTTGCATTTAACTGGGCGTTCAGAACACTCCCCTCAAGACTCTAATTCCCTGTCCCGCTTTCTTAGCGTATTTCAAGAAATAACGTGTCCAAGAACCCGGTTTCTGAGAAGACGTCATGCACGGCTATCCGCGATCGCCTAACGCTACCGTTGAAGGCGATTAGTAGAACCTCTGGTGCCTAATTCCCAAAAACAGCACGTTAAGTTGATAATGCCGGTGTTGACAACGATGCTCGTCCTTGCTCGTGCTTGAGCGCAGTTCATCTTGTCGCAAAATGTCCAACTCGGTTCGTTCACCACACTAAAGCGAAAGGCTTTTTAAGTAATACGCCTCTGGATTCAAAGAAGCTGCAATAGTTTTCTTAGACCTCAATAAAATCAAGGGAAATCAACTCAATAGTTAGCTAATGGAAAATATCTCAATACAGAAATTCACTATTTAAGTATTCCACAGTCAATAAGTTCTTTGGTGCCTCGGACTTGCATGATTTGTCATGAATCTCTAAGTCACGCAACTATTGCAGGCACAGTCTTTAGCACTTAAACCTTTGCATACATCACTGCGTTAGCTATTGTTCTTAAGGAAATCCTAATAATCAATCAAATATTGTATCCAGACGATCTAAACAAGATTAGATGGTATCAGAAGTAACCATCTTGAAAAACATCTTGTTGATTTCTATACCCACAAACTTTGTCGTAAAATGTCCGATTTAATTCGCCGATTGTCCTACCCAAAAGCACGCAAACTATCGATACTCTTTGCTATGTGTGGACAGCCCACAAACTTTTGTTTCTTTGTAGTGAAGTAAACAAGCAGTAAATAGGGTATCAGCTTAAGGCAGGAAATTTGGGTGGTGAAAGAATTCAGGAGCCAGGAGAGAACTGGCTTCTGACTCCCTGCTTAACCAGGGTTTCCCGGCTTAAACAGGTACCTAATCAGTAAAGGCAAATTTTTCCCTAAAAATTACGGTTCCCTGAGGCATTGCATGATGAAAACTGGTGATTCAGGTTCGTCTCCTTCTCCGGCCCCGAATTCTCACCCATCCCTGAACTCGCAAGAAACCACCTCCCCTGAAACTGATCACTTACATACCTCTGAGCCTGAAAAACTTGATAGGCGAGCAGCGGTTCCCAGACGTAAATACATCTGGCCTGTGGCGTGTGTTGCATTGTTCGCGGGTTTAGCTGGCATCGGGCTGACCGTTTACAGGGGCATGCGCTCAGAAACAGCGACGGCTCAAGTAGAAGCTGAGGCGTCCCCTTCTCGGATTCCGGTGTGGGTAACGCCAGCAACTGTGGGGCTAGCTCAAGCCTGGGTCTTTGATGAGGGGGTGGTCTCCTCCGTACGGCGACGGGTGCTGACCTTTGAAGATGATGGCAACATCGAGTTCATCAAGCAGGTGGATGGCCGTGATTTGCGCGAGGGTGATCCGATCGCGCAGGGCGAAGTGGTTGCCACCATTGACGATCGCACCCAAATCGTCGCCATTGATACCGCCCAAGCCGACCTGGATGTCGCGATCGAGGAGCGGGATCAGGCAGAGGCCCAACTGCTGCAGGCTCAGGCCAATTTTGACAAGGCTCAGTCAGACCTGGGCTTACAAGAGGCTGAACTTGCACGCTACGAACAACTCCTGGCAGGCGGAGCTGTAGCCGAAACGGATCGGGATGTGGAGCGCAATGATGCCGAGCTAGCTCGAGCTGAACTCACAGTCGCTGAACAAGACATCCGGGCCGCCGAAGATGTGGTGCGATCGGCTGAGGCGGCCATTGCCGCAGCGCAAGCTCGCCTGCGAGAAGCCGAGGTCGATCGGGAGAACACTCAACTGGTGTCGCCCATCGACGGCATCGTGGCCTACATCAATATTCGCGAGGGCGAGTACTGGGATGTACAGCGACTCAACAGCTCGGGTAGCGATCTTGACGACGTCGCTGAGACGGCTCCCATTGTGGTAGTTGAACCCGAATCTTTAGAAGTGGCGATCAAACTACAGGCTGATGAAGCCAGAGATGTTCGTTCGGGACAGCAGGCATACGTAGTACTAGAGCAAAACGTGAGTGAAGCGGAAGCCGCTGGCGCTACGAATCGGACCTTGCTCGATATCGCCCAGCAAGCGGGCACCCAAGGACAAGTCTTCGCGGTTAGCCCCACGCAAACGCCCGGGGGACGAGGGGTGGAAGTCAGCATTCGCGATTTTCAACAGGTTCGGAATTTGCAGGTAGGCGGGCGAGTCTACGTCTGGATTGAGGCGGCCAGCAACCCCAATGCCGTGCTCCTTCCCCTGGGCTCCTTGCAGCCCGGAGAGGCTGGTACCTACGCCTTTGTCGTGGATGAAGCGACGGGCACGGTCGAGCGCCGCCAGGTGGAAGTCGGCATTGAAGCGCTCAATGGGATTGAAATTATCAGCGGCATTGAACCGGGTGAACTGGTCGTGACTGACGGTATCAATCGACTCGTGGATGGAACGTTAGTGGAGGTTGTGTCGGAGGAGGCATCCCTATGAAGACACAAGATATGAAGACGGAAGAACGTCCTATCTCAAACGAGACCCCATCAGCATCCCAGCCTATTGGCCCCGCTCAAGCAGCGCCACAGCTGGCGCGCTTCTTCTTTACCCAGCAAATTTTGGGGACGCTTCTCTGCTTCCTGCTCCTAATGGGGGGATTTATGGGGTACCTGTCGATGGTGAAAGAAGGCGACCCCGACATCAACATTGCCCGGGCGAATATTACAACTGAATGGCCTGGAACGGATGCGGAAACCCTTGAAACTCAGGTGACCGACAAGATTGAGGAGGAGATCAAAAGCCTTTCGGGGCTGGATGACTTTACGAGTGCGACCTTTAATTCCTTCTCCATCATCAACGTTGAATTCAAAGCGAATGAGCCGGTAGATCCTGCGATTCAGGATTTACGCTCCAAAGTCGACGATGCCGATTCGGAACTGCCCTCAGAATCGGCAGGGGTCGAAGAGCCAGACTTTGAACAGCTCTCACAGCAAGACGATCCGGTGCTGACTCTGGCGCTTACCGGCGAGGGGCTGGGCATCGAAGTCCTCAGTCAAAAAGCGGAGGATTTACAGGAGCGGCTAGAGGCGATTTCCAATATTCGTGAGGTCGACCTGCTGGGTTCAAGAGATGAGGTGATTCACGTCCAAATGCGGCCCAGCCGCCTGACTAGCCTGGGGATTTCGGCAACCCAAGTGAGTGATGCCATCCAAGGCAATAATATCGATCGCTCCTGGGATTTGCTGCGCGATGAAGACATTGGCGCTCAGGTACGTCTCTATGGCCGCCCCCGCACTCTGGAGGATCTCAAACGAGTCCCCGTCGCTCGGCTGGATGAGAATCGGGTCGTCCGCCTAGACGAAGTGGCTGAGGTATATCAAGGGATAGAACGAGAAGAGTCGCGAGCGTTTGTCAGTTTGCAGGGAGAGACATTTGTCCCCACGGTCACCGTGGAAGTGGTGAAAGTGAATGGCAGTGACACCATTGAGGTGGTCAATGCGGCTCTGGCAGAAATGGCGGCGGCGCTTCAGGAGCCGGACTTTTGGCCCCCCGGCATGGACTATGACATCCTGACTAACGATGCCGAAACCATTCAAGAGGATCTGTTTGATTTAGGCAGCAACGTTCTGCAGGCATCTGTTTGCGTCTTTTTGATTCTTTTGGTGGCGCTCACCTGGCGGGAAGCCTTGATTGCTGGATTGGCGATTCCCGTCACCTTTGCCGGGGCCATCTTCGTGTTGTGGCTGGGCGGCTACACCCTTAACACGATGGTTATGATCGGCATGATCCTGGCCCTAGGGCTGCTGGTGGATGTCTTTATCCTCATGCTGGAGGGGATGCACGACGGTATTTTTGTGAAGCGGCTTGCCTTTCCGGATGCGGCCATCACGACCATTCAGACCTACGCCGGTTCTTCCTTCGCTGGGCAGCTAACCACCATCCTGGCATTGATTCCTTTAATGGCGATTTCAGGCACGATGGGCAAGTTTACCCGGTTAATCCCCATCAGTGCCATTGTCTGCCTGGTGTTGAGCTACCTGCTGGCTCTGTTTGCGGTCGTGCCGCTGTCAAAGTTTTTGCTCGGGCGGGCGCCAGGGAGCCATAGTCAAACCTTTATTGATCGCCTGACGGAGGCGGTGTCGGAGCGATTTGCTAACTGGAGTCTACGTTTCACTGTACGGAATCGCCATGTCGCTCGCCTGTGGACGCTAGGGGCGATAGCGCTCTTCATCTTTTCCATGGTGTTGTTTACAACGCTGCCCTTTACCCTATTTCCCCAGCAAGATGGCATTAAGCTGAGCGTCAACATCGAGTTGCCGCCGACAGCAACGTTAGAGGTCTCGCAGGAGGTTGCTGATCGGGTGGGGGAGTATCTCCGCGCCTACCCCGATACGGATGACACATTGGTATTTGAAAACATTACGAAGCTGGTCGGGCAGCGCAGCAGTCTCGTTTCTTCCAGTGAAATCAAACCCTCAACGTCGGATTATTTTGTCGGACTATCGGCAGTGATGTTTGCGCGATCGGAGCGTCAGGAAGATTCCTACGTATATGTTCCTGAGTTACGGGAAACCATCGAAACTGAGATTCTCAGGGACTATCCCGGCGCTGTGTTGGCCGTTCAATACACGCGAGCTGGGGGGAATGAAGATCCCATCCAGCTTGAGATATTTGGCGAAGATATGCCGACGCTCAGGCAGATTTCGGCCCAGGTGCAGGAGCTGCTGCGCAACGTTCCCGGCACGATGGACGTGCGGGATGATTTAGGGAATTTGCGCACCGATTACAAACTAGTGCCCCGTCGCGAAGCGCTCGATTTCTACGGCATCAGTCAGGATGATTTAAGCCTGCAGGGGCGCTATCTGATGATTGATAACGACATCGGGGACTATCCCATTGGCAGTGGCGAAGAAGATTTGGAAATTCGCCTCAGTACTCGCTGGCCATCCCAAGATGGAGACATCGGTGGCCCGTCGCGCCTGGATGAGTTTGCCACGATTCGCTTTATCACTGACCAGGGGGAGGCGATCGCGGCCAATTCGCTGCTGGAACGGGTCGAGGGGTCAGTGCCTTTATCCATCACCCATCGCGACACCCAACGGAGTGTGACCGTGCTCGCGAAGACGATTCCCACGGGCGAGTATTACGACACGGAGATTTTAGCGGGCTTGGCCCCCGCCTTAGATAAACTTCTGTACGACCCTGCCCTCACGGATGAGGAAAATGCAGCCGCCGGACACTGGCCGCGAGGCTATCAGTATAAGTTTGGAGGCGATGCTGAAACCAGTGGTGAAACCTTTGCGTCCGCTGGGCAGATGTTGGTTGTGGCGGTCTTCCTCATCTTTGCGCTGCTGGTGTTGCAGTTTGGCTCTTACACCCAGCCGATCATTATTATTTTGTCGATTCTCTTTGCCATGATTGGCACGTTCATCGGCTTTTTTCTGCTGGGTTTGCCCTTCTCATTCCCGGCGGCCATTGGCGTGATTTCTCTGACCGGCATTGTGGTGAATGACGCGATCGTGATGGTGGACACCATGAACAGCCGGTTAAAAGAAGGCATGGACGTGCGGCATGCCGCCGCGCATGGAGCCAGCGAACGCCTCCGTCCCATTTTGACCACGAGCACCACCACGGTCGTCGGTCTGCTGCCCCTGGCCTTGAGTGAAGTCAAGTGGTTTCCCCTGTGTACGGCCATTATTTTTGGCTTGGTAGCAGCCACCTTTATTGCCCTGCTAGTAGTACCGGGTCTGTATCTACAGTTGACGCCTAAGGCCCCGGTCGTTGAGGAGGTGTGACCCATCTATGGATAACTCAAAGCTTGCGTTTGCGACCATTTTCCTATTGTTTTTGATGCTCTGGGCACCGCTAGGGCAATACGATTTCCTGGTGGAGAACTGGATGAAGCTTGGCACCTATGCAGTCCCCTTGCTTCTCTTCATCTTCTTTTCTGCTGGGACTGACAAGACAGCGTCAATTTTGACGGACACTAAGCTAATGTCTGTACTCTTCTTAGTGGCTTACATTATTCACCAATTTGAAGAGCATTGGGTGGATCTGTTAGGTGAGCAATACGCCTTTTATCACGATGTTAATCAACTGCTTTTAAGTGTGCTCGATGCCCAAAATGCAGCCATCATGCCCTTGAGTCCTGAATCCATTTATGTGATCAATACGTCTCTGGTGTGGCTGGTTGAAGTGCTGGCTATTTGGCGCAGTCCTAACCATTTATTTTCATCTCTGGCAATGGCTGGAATTACCCTCGTCAATGGCATGAGCCATATCGGTTGGGGCATCGCTCAGCAATCCTATAATCCGGGCTTGCTGACGGCCTTCGTGATTTTCTTGCCCTTGGCGATCGCTTTCTATCGAACCGTACTCGCAAAGACTGCTGATATAAAAGTTCAAGTGATTGTAAGCGTTATTTGGGCGATTCTAGCCCATGCCATTATGATTGCGGGTTTGTTAGCTGCTAACTGGCTTAATCTCATTCCTGAAACGGGCTACTTTGCGATCTTAATTATCTGGTCTATTATCCCAATCTATTTATTTAATTCTGACCAGAAGTAGTCTTATCTGACACGTAAAATTCTGATCTATCTTGCCTTTAAAGGCAGATTTTAGAGGGCAGAATTCAATCTAAGATTAAGCGGTTAACATAGCAAACTTTAAGCGAGGAACAATATCTATGCTGCTGAAAATATCCGCCATCCTTTGGGTGATTTGGGGTTTGGTTCATGCCTTAGCCGGGATTCTGACTATCGCTGGTGAAACGGCGACTGCAGCCGCAGGCATTGCTGATGCCGTAGACCCTGCCACCTTGGCAATGAATTACCCGGATGCGGTTGGGGCCATCATTAATCAGCACGGCTTTAATTTACTTTGGGCCGGTGTAGTTACGATCATCGGCGGCATATTGATATGGCGCAAAAGTGTTGCCGCCATATTTGTTACAGCCTTGGTTGGCGGTCTAATAGATGTCGGCTATTTCATCTTTATTGACCTCGGCGGCTACAACAAGTTTATGCCCGGAACCGTGATGACAATCATCTCGGCCACAGCAATCGTACTCAGTTTTTACGCCTATTTTCAGCCTAAAA